>JBHEKO010000164.1:0-6308 GCA_041859475.1 Candidatus Hydrogenedentales bacterium | reverse complement strand
TGGGGTCCGCGCAGAAGATGCGTGGTGGAATGCCGATTGGCAATACCGCCAGCGCATCGATTTGAACAGCACACTCATTAGTGAGGAGTTGACGAACTTTCCGCTTGCCGTGCGCATCGACGTGAAGTCGCTTCCCGCTGGCGCGATGCAACCCGATGCGCGCGACGTGCGAATCGTCGACGCAGAGGGCAACGCGCATCCCCTCGAAATCGTGCGCGCCGACGCGAGCCACGTTGAAGCGACCGTGCAATTGGCCCGCGTCACCCCCGACACCCCCGGCCAGCGATTGTATCTCTATTTCGGCAATTCAAAGGCGGAGGTGGTCAAGGCCGCGCCCGTGTGGGATGCGCACTACCGGACCGTGCTTCATCTCAACGGTTCGCTCGACGATGCTTCAGGCAAAGACTCCGTCGTGAAGACGGCCGGTGCGGTGACGGTTGGTGATGGCGCCATCTTCACGGAGGCCGAAGGGTACCTGAGTGTCGATCCGGCCGCACTCGCCGGAATCGGCGACGAACTTACCATCGCCGTGAGGTTCTGCGCAAAGGCTTCCCCGGGCGTGCAGACCATCGTATCCGGCAATCGAGGGGAAGGCCCGGAAGAGTGGTTCAATTTCGGGTTGAAGATCCCCAACGTCGTGCATACAAACGCGACAAGCCGCGGCAATCGCGCGCCCGAACTCAATGTGCCCGGCATCGGCGTGGACGAGTGGCATTGCGCGGTCGTCGTATACGATGCGAAAACCAAGAGCCGGACCGTATGCATCGACGGCGCGGTGCTCGAAAAGGACGGCGCATTGCCCGGCCCGCTTGAGGTGAAGGAGCTTCGCATCGGACGCGGCCTTCTGCATTTCGACCCGTGGCAATTCAACGGCGTCATCGACGAAGTCCGCATTGCCGACGTTGCACGCTCGAATTCGTGGGTGCGCGCAGAGGCTTCGACCCTGGGCGAGCGAAACATGTTCACGGCCGCCGGTGCGGTGCAGAAGCAGGGCGACCCCGCGCCCGCCCCCGGAGGGTTTGTGTTGATGAACCCCAGCGATGGGTTCTCGTGCCGAAGCCGCGCGGGGGTCCGGCTCGCATGGAACGTGTCGCCCGGCGCGGACACCTATGCCGTCGCCGTATACGACTCGCCCGACGCGAAGGAACCCGTCGCGCGCATCGATGCGGGCATCAAGACATCGGTCCATATCCCGGTGGAGCAATTTGCTGGCAAAACGCTGTATTGGAGTGCGGAGGCGAGCAACGGTCAAGGCAAGACCGGCGCGGATGCGCGGCGCAAGCTGACGTTCTACGACTGGAACAGCACTGCGGCCGCGTCGCCGCCGCAACGCCAAGTGCCGCCTTCTCAAGACATCATCGCTGGCGCGAACTATGAACTCACCGGATATCTTCGTACGCGGATCGACAACCTCATCCAACGCTACTTCCTGGAAACGCCGGAGTCGAGTCCGGCGATCTTGCAGGTATTTCGCGACCGCGACAAAACGCCCGTGCGCGATCCGCTGATGCCGTGGGCGGGCGAGTTCGCGGGAAAATACCTCACGGGGGCGCAGCTCACGTGGCGCGTCACGCGCGATGCGGAACTCAAGAAGACCATCGACCAGTTCGTGATCGACCTCATCGCCTGCCAAGGCCCGGACGGTTACCTTGGGCCATTCCCAAAATCTTCGCGCCTGACCGGCGGCAATTGGGACGTCTGGGGGCATTACCATTGCATGCTCGGCCTCATGCTTTACTACGAAGACACGAACTACGAACCCGCCTTGGATACGTGCCGAAAAGCCGCCGACCTGTTGTTCGAGACCTTTGGCCCCGGCGGGCCGACGTTGACGTGCGACGGTTCCGGCGGACAGATGAACATGGCCGTCTGCCACAGTCTCGTCTTGCTATACCTCAAGACGGGCGTGCCGCGTTACCTCGACCTCGCCAAGTACGTCGTGCATGACGCGTGGAACGAGCCGGGCGCGGGCCACTATCTCGAATCCGCGCTCGCGGGCAAGCGCGTCGTCGAATTTCCGCAACATCGGTGGGAAGCCATCCACGATTGGCAGGCGCTTGCCGAGCTTTATTGGCTGACCGGCGACGAGCAGTACCGCAAAGGCTTCGAGCACATCTGGCGCGACGGCCTCAACGACCGCCACAACACCGGAGGCGCAACGGCGGGCGAAGGCTTCGTGGGCCACCCCTACGATCCGGGCGCCATCGAGACGTGCTGCACCATCGCGTGGATCGCAATGTCCGTCGATATGCTTCGCATGACCGGTGAGAGCCGCGTGGCCGACGAGATCGAGTGGAGCACGCTCAACAGCGCCCTCGGCGCGATTCCCTACAGCGGGCGCACCTGCGCCTACAACGTGCCCATGAACGGCACGCGCGTGTTCGGTGTCGAGCTACCGTGGCAATCGCCCAAGGCTGGACCCGATCTGAATTGCTGCGCGGTGAATGCAAACCGTGCCGCCGGTATGATCGCGGAGTGGGGCATCATGAAACGGGACGGAGGCCTCGTCGTCAACTTCTATGGCCCGGGGTCAATGACCGCAGCGTTGGCGAGCGGCAACCGCGTTACGTTTACGCAGAAGACGGAGTACCCGGTTTCGAATCGCATCGAGATGGCCGTCGCTCCCGAGAAATCCGAGAGCTTCTCCGTGTGGGTGCGCGTGCCGTTCTGGTCGACGAACACAGCCATCGCCGTGAACGGCGAGGCGGTCTCCGGCGTGAAGCCCGGCACATACGCCGAGTTGAAGCGCGCGTGGAAGCAAGGCGACGTCGTCACCATCGAGCTCGACTTCACGCCGCGTCTGTGGCAAGGCGAGCAGTCCTTCGCGGGACGCGTCTCCGTGTATCGCGGGCCGCTGTTGTTGGCGTTCGACGGGCGCTACAGCGACCTTGACCCGGGCAATCTGCCGGTCATCGACGTCACCAAGCTGACCTTCGAACCGCAGCCGATCTCGGGCGCGATCCCGCCGTGGGTACTGTTCAATTTGAAGGCAGCCGACGGTACGGTAATGCCGCTGGTCGATCTCTCCAGCGCGGGTCAGACGGGGAATCAGTATGTGACGTGGCTACCGATGAAGAAATAGGTGTGTCGCGACCTCACGCCTAAAATAGTGTCAAAAGTCCTTGGCCGCAGGAATGCGGCCAAGGCTACAAAATCGGGTTAGTTCTTCTCCAATGCCTTGCGCACTTCAGCGGCAAGGGTTTCGATGCGGAAGGGTTTGAGGAGGAAGTTAATCCCCTCCGCGAGCACGCCCTGTCGCGCGATCACCTCGGCAGGATATCCGGACATGAAGAGGAGCTTCAGGCCGGGCCGGATCGCGACGAGGCGTTCGGAGAGCACCCTTCCATTCATTTCCGGCATGATGACATCCGTCAGAAGCAGATCGATCGGCTTTTCGTGCGACTTCGCGATGTGTATGGCTTGTTGCGGAGACTTCGCGGCCAGAACCGTATACCCCAGGCTTTCGAGTGCCCTGATAACAAGGCTGAGCAGACCTTCCTCGTCCTCGACGAGAAGTATGGTTTCCGTTCCACCTTGGAGTTCAGGGTCAATTTCGGTGTTGGTGCTTGAAGCCGCCTCGGCCTTGTAGCTGGGCAAGTACAGGCGGAACGTGGCGCCCTGGCCCGGCTCGCTCTCCACATGAATCGTTCCGCCGTTTTGCTTGACGATTCCATACACGGTGGAAAGGCCAAGTCCTGTCCCCCTCCCTTTCTCCTTGGTTGTGAAGAAGGGTTCGAATATGTGCTCCCGGATATCCGCGGCCATCCCTGACCCTGTGTCCTTGACGGCGAGCATGACGTATTGCCCCGGTACAAACGATGGGTCCTCCGAGAGGTGGGATGCATCCAAGGTTGCGTTCGCCGTGTGAATGGCAATAGAGCCCGTGCCTGAAATGGCATCGCGCGCGTTGACCACGAGATTTGCAAGTATCTGATCGACTTGCGTCGGATCGAGGCGCACCTTCCAGATTTCGGGGCTTGGCGCCCAAACCAGATCGATATCCTCTCCGATGAGTCTCCTGAGCATCTTGATCATTCCGGAGATGGTGTCGTTCAAATCGAGCACGGTGGGATTGGCCGTTTGCTGGCGTGCAAATGCCAGCAACTGGCGCGTTAGGTCCGTGGAGCGCTTGGCTGCATCCACAACTTCCTGCAGGTCGTTATAGAGCGGGCCGGACTGCTCCACTTGCTTCTGCGCGATCTGCGTGTATCCGAGGATCACGGACAACATATTGTTGAAGTCGTGCGCCACGCCACCCGCGAGGCGTCCGATAGACTCCATCTTCTGTGCTTGGAATAGCTGCGTCTCCAGTATGCGTTTTTCGCTTTCGGCCTGCTTGCGCTCGGTCACATCCATCGCCGCGCCACGGAATCCAAGCAGATCGCCCGAGCTGCTTAAGGCAGGCAGACTTCGTATTCGCAGCCAAACGGGCGCGCCCATCTTCGAAAGCATGCAGAGCTCCAAATCGCGGACACTCTCCCTCGATTCCACATGCTCTGCAAAGAATGCGGCGATCTCCTCCTTGCTTGGCTCTTCGACGAGATCGAACAGTCTTGCGCCGAGCATCTCCTCGGGCCTGAACCCCATGGCGCTCTCGACACGTTCGCTCAGGTAGGTGAAGCGGGCCTCAAGATTCATTTCCCAGATGAATTCGCCCGCGGCTTGGCTCACGTCGCGGAATCGCTGTTCACTGATGCGCAATGCCTTTTGCGATTGCCGCTGAGCCAGGGCGACGGCTATTTGATCGGCCGCATTCTCGATAAATGCCATGAGTTCGGGCGTGAACCGGTCCTTCTGCCGATCGTTAAATTGAAGCAGCCCCAGGGTCTGCGCGCCGTGCCGTAAGGCGATGAGTGCGACAGATTCGTAACCCTCGCCGTTGCAGCGATTGCGCGTGTGGCCTTGTCGATCTTCTTCAGTCGTGCTGGCCAGAAGTTCCGTCGTGCAGTTCGACCAAAAGCTGCCTCTGGGCGTGAAGAACGGCTTCGACGGATTGAAGCGTCCTCGAAGTACGTTGCCGCACATGCATTCGAGGACAGGATTCCCAAACTCGTCGCGAAGGAGATCGCCGTCCACGCTCTTGGCGCAAAGACATTTCTCGAGTTGAACGAACTCTTTCGAAAACCCCCGTGTCTCGAAATACGGATAGTCGTCTCCCTCCTGAAGGCGAATGCCGACCGCCTCGCACCCCATCCACTCTTGGAGGTACCCCGTGACCGCCCGGATCAAGTCGAGGGTCTCCGTGTTCTCGTTTACCAACTGCAACAGACGCAACGTCGATTCGCGTTCGCGGCGATGCAACAGTTCCGCCGACACGTCGCGGAAGAAACCTTGCTGGATTCTGCGCCCATCGACCTCCAACGCACTGGCTTTGATTTCCACTTGTTTTAACGAGCCGGACTTGCACAGAAGCGCACAGGAAAGCACGGTCCCGGAGTCCGTCGTCTGATGCTGAGCGAACGTGCGCGAGACGGCGCCCACCCGATCTTCCTCCGGATGCAATATCGCTACGGGGCGCCCAAGCAGATCGTCGCGCTCGTACCCGCTCAACAGAAGAAACGCCTGGTTGCAGTCCAGAATCTCTCCAGTCATGGCGTCGGCCAACACTATCCCCTCGGTTGCCTCATCGAAGAGCCTGTAGTAACGGTCTTGGCTTTGCGAGAGCGCCCGTTCCGTCTTCGAATGTCTCGCGCGACTGCGTAACGTTCGGACGCCGAAGGCAAGATCGGCCGCAAGCTCTTCGAGTAGTTGGTCTTCCTCTTCGCTGAAAGCGCCCCGCTCTTCCGAGAAGATTGCGAGCGTGCCCAGTATGCCGTCTTCCCCAGGGAGGGGGAAGTAGACGGCCGCGGCGTAGCCCCGTTTGCTTGCTTCTTCAAGCCAAGGGGAGAAATGAGACGCGGCAGTCAATTCCTGGATCACCTGCGATTTGCCGCTGCGAATAGCAACTCCCGCGGGGCCGCGTCCATATTCCGATGTATCCGACCACGAGAACCGGGTAACCGAGAGATAGCCGTTCTCGCGACCCGCCCATGCCGCGGGCCGTATCGTCTTTTCGGCATCGTTCTCCGCATACCCTACCCATGCAAACACATAACCGCCCACTTCGTGAATGACGCGGCAGACTTCCTTCAACAATTCCGTCTCGTCGGACATGCGCACAAGCGCTTCGTTGCACTCGCTCAAGGCGCGAAGCGCGCGGTTCATACGCTGCAACTCCTGCTCGTTGCGCTTGCGCTCCGTGATGTCCTCTTTGATGGCCACGTAGTGCGAGATACCGGCTCGGGCGTTGAAGATGGGCGATATGGAAG
>JBHEKO010000090.1:0-4667 GCA_041859475.1 Candidatus Hydrogenedentales bacterium | reverse complement strand
GGTGCGCCGTCACCGTCCGAATCGGGGTCCAAGGGGTTGGTCGAGTAGATGTTGACTTCAGCTCCGTCCGGCAGGCCGTCGTTGTCCGTATCGGCGTTGTTCGGATTGGTGCCGATGAGCAGCTCTTCGTCGTTTGTCAGTCCGTCCTCGTCTTCGTCAACGGCGATGATTCGATAGACTTCGCCGTCGGCATAGTCGAGGACATACAACTCTCCACTGGCATCTTCACCAAACGACGCTATTGCGTCCAGGGCCAAGGCCCCCGGCGGGTCCAGTTCGGACGTGCGCTCCTGGAATTGGGAGACGGAGAGGCCATTGTAGCGTAACGACCAGATTCTGCCGAAGCTGAAGTCCGCGAAAATATAAGTGCCCTGAAGTCCGGCAATCCGGCCGCCTCGATAGACATAGCCGCCGGTGATGGAATGGCCTTCGGTGTGAGTGTAGTCATAGAAGGGCGGCGTGAACCCGGGATTCGTGCCGCAGGTTCCGGAGCCGCCACGGCACGCGAAGCCTTCGGCAACTTTCCAACCGTAGTTCTCGCCTCCAGTGCTTGCCGCGGGTTGGAAATCAATCTCCTCTCGTGCGCCCTGCCCGACATCGGCAATGAATAGGTCTCCCGTGAGACTGTCGAAGCTAAACCGCCAGGGATTGCGCACGCCGTATGCCCAGATACGATCATCCGCACCCACCGTGGAGATGAAGGGATTCGAGGCCGGTATGGCATAGGGGCTCCCTGAGTCGACATCGATTCGGAGGATCTTTCCCAAAGGAACGGACAGGTCCTGTGCGCGATTACCCGGATCGTTCGCGTCGCCGCCGTCGCCCATGGCGAGATAGAGATAACCGTCGTTTGGGCTGAAGGCCATCATACCGCCGTTGTGATTCGAGAATGGCTGGCCTATGTTGAACAAGAGCATGTCGCTGTTGATGTCGGCAATATCCGGGTTTGCAGATACCGTGTATCGTTCGACCACCGTGTCGCCGGCATTGTCGGTGTAGTTAACGTAGAAGTATCCGTTGGAGGCGTAGTTGGGATGAAACGCCATCCCCAAGAGGCCGCGCTCTCCTCCGCTTGATGCTTTGGACCCAAGGTCGATAAACGGAGTTCCCAGCACGGTTCCGTTCTTGATGATGCGGACGCGAGCGGAATTCTGCTCTACAACGAAGAGCCGTTGCGTATCGCCCGAAGGAGCGGTCAGGAAGAGGGGATTGCTGAACCCGCTGGCAACGAGTTCGGTGGTGAGTTGCTGCGCGAGGCTGCTTGCGGAGAGGGCGAGCAGGAGGATGATAGGCGACAAGAGGGCGTGCGAACGGACAGACTTCGTCGATTTCACAGAATTCATCTCCCTTGCAGCGAGTGGGGAAGCGCACGGAACACATAGTCCCGTGTTGCATACTTTGCTAACGAATTGCGGGTATATGTTCATTCCGGTGGGAGCCTTCGGGGATGCGAAGTCGGACGTGGGGATGTGGTACGGTATCGGCGCAAGAAGGCTGGCTGAAGATCTTTGAAGAGAGGAAGCATGGATACCAAGAAGAACTATCTCATCGACATGGATGGTGTGTTGGTGAGTGGCCGAAACGTCATTCCGGGGGCGGACGCCTTTATCCGAAAGCTGAGAGAGGGCGGCCACAAGTTCCTGGTGCTTACGAACAATCCCATATTCACGCAGAGGGACTTGTCGCATCGGTTGCAGATCATCGGTTTGGAGATTCCGCCCGACCACATCTTTACGTCGGCGATGGCGACGGCGAAGTTCCTGTCGTCGCAGAAAGCGCGGAAGGGGGGAGTCACCGCGTTTGTCATTGGGGAGAGCGGGCTCACGAGCGCGCTTCACGAGGCGGGATTCGTGATCACCGATCACGACCCCGAGTATGTGGTCTTAGGGGAGACATTGAGCTACAACTTCGAGATCGTGACGAAGGCCATTCGGTTCGTGGAGCGGGGCGCGCATTTTATTGCGACGAATCCTGACCCGTCCGGTCCGTCGGAATCGGGGACGGTGCCCGCGTGCGGCGCGATGGCAGCGCTCATTGAATCGGCAAGCGGGATGAAGCCGTTCTTCGTGGGCAAGCCGAACCCTTTGATGATGCGCACGGCGCTGAATTACCTGGGAGTTCATTCCGAGCAAGCGGTCATGGTAGGCGACCGCATGGACACGGATATCGTGGCCGGCGTTCAATCCGGCATGGAGACGATCCTCGTGCTCACGGGTATGACGCGCGTCGAAGATGTACGGCGTTTCCCGTATCAGCCGACGACGATCGTGGAGTCCGTGGGCGAGATCGTTCCGTAGGGCGTCGCGCTATTGAGCGAAGATCTCGACAAAGAACTGCTTCGTGGCTTCCCAGGACCGGCGAGCAGCCTTTTCGTTGTATAGCGACGCCGGAGGAGAGTTTGCCTCCGGGTCGCTGAAACTGTGCACCGCGCCTCCGTAGAAGATCATCTGCCAATCGACTTGGGCTTTGCGCATTTCCTCCTGGAACGCCAGCACTTCATTCTGAGCCACGGCCGGATCGTCGGCGCCATGCAAGACCAGGACTTTTGCTTTGATGTTCTTCGCGTCGTCAGGATCTGGCGTGTTCAGACCTCCGTGGAAACTCACAACTCCTTGAATGGGTTCGCCGCTTCGGGCCAATTCGAGGACAGTTGTTCCACCGAAACAATAGCCCAACGCGGCCAGCTTCGTTGTATCCACGAGGGGGTTCTTTCGCAGCACGTCGAGTCCGGCCTTTACGCGTCTGCGCATCAGCGCCCGGTCTTCTCTGAATGGCCCCGAGAGCTTCATGGCTTCTTCGCGAGTTGTGGCAAGGACGCCCTTCCCATACATATCGACGGCAAACCCAACGTAACCAAGTTCGGCCAAGCGTTTGGCAGTGTCCCTGGATTGATTGCCCAGGCCCCACCACGCATGGACCACAAGAATACCGGGGCGTTTAGCGGTGGAGGCGTCGTCGTAAGCGACATAGCCTTCAAGGACGGTGTCGCCATCCTTGTATTCGACGGATTCGGTTTTGACAGCCGCGAATGCAGGGGCGGCGCAGAGAATAAGCGAAGCGAGGCACAGGCGTTTCATACCAGGACCCTTTCGGTTGAGGCACAGTTTGCAGCGCCCTCAGGCTACCGATTTGGGGCATCTCTGTCAATGCCTTGCAACTCCGTGTTCAGACGGAGGAAGGCGAAAAGTGGGCAGGCGACGCTGGTCATGTAGATGGGATTCTGACGGAAGTTGCCGTCGGGATGGAGGCATTCCCAGGGCGAACCGAAATCGGGGCCCTTGCGAAAGTCGCCTTCGCGCAGTTCGGCGACGTACTCGGCGGCCAGCTTTTTGGCGGAGGGAACGTCCACTTGCGCGATGGCGTAGCAGACCCACCCCGTGGGCGTGCCCCAATACGCGCCGTTCTGATAGCGGTTCTTTGGGCTGCCCGCCTTTTCCCAGGCGGTCTCGGCGCTGAAGTCGTCGGTGGTCGCTACGTGGCGGATATTGCCGTGCCAGGCGATCGAGTCGTTGAGGTAGGCTTTGGTCAATGCATCGCAAGCTGCCTTTGTCTGTGGCTCGGGGAAGGCGCTTATGAAAACGCCGAAGGCCGTGCCCCAAACGTCGGGTTGCGCGCTCAAGCCAGTGGATGCCTTGTAGAAACCCGAGGGCAGTGCGAATGTGGAGGTAATGGCGGCCTTTAAGCGCTGCCTTTCCTTCGAATAGGACTCCGCCCGCTCTTTGTCTCCGAGGTCTCCAAAGATGTACCAGAGTTGACCAGCGGCGCGGAACTTGAGCAGGGAACAGAAGAGCAGATCGCCGGTGTGATAGACGGAGTCGACAAAGCCGAACGTAACGCCGCGCGTGGCCTCGGTAACGGTTACTAGCCCGTTGTCGTCGCGTGAAGGTGGCATGCGATAGGCCTCTTCGAGGCGTTGCTTGAGAGGCTTGCCGTTGACGGTCTCATTCAAGAAGCTGGGGTCTTTGGTAGTAGACAAGTAGCAATGGGCCATATGAATGAAGAAGAAGGCGTCGTCGAGTGATGGGAGTTTCCCCCAGCGTTCGCCTCCCTGGCCCTCGAAATCATCGAGCGTGCCGGGAAAGAAGATGGACTTGTCGCCGAAGGTGATGTGGTCCGCGATGGAACCGGCCGGCACCAGGCTCCCGCTCTTCAACGTCTGGTCGGTGTCGGACTGGTGCTCGGCGGTCAGGAACAACATATGGCGTTGTTCGGCGGTGGTAATCTTGCCGGACTCAATAGACATCGCGTAGTCGCGAATCCAGAACGCGGGATAGTCCTCGCGGCCACCGGGGCGGATGAGCGTGTCGCCAGTGACGTTCGGACCGTAAGATCCCACGGAAGCGCCCGCGGACACGCGCGATTCCTGGACGACGGCGGCGGTCATCTCTTCGAGGAAATGCATGTCGTCTTGTGAGAGGACGGCTGCTGCGTCGCTACCCTGTGCAGAGAGCAAGAAGAGTCCAAGTGCGATGGGCGATAACGACATGTTCTATTTCTCCTGTGCGGGGAAGCAGGCCAGCAACCGCGGGCGCCCGCGTGCGCAATGAACCGCATGACACTAGCAAAAGCAGGACTAGGAGACAATGCGTGCACGCGCGAGAGCACTTGGCGCTTGGCGATGCCAAGTGAACCTCATGTATACTTTCGCCTCTGCACGCCCGGGGGGG
>JBHEKO010000668.1:0-2979 GCA_041859475.1 Candidatus Hydrogenedentales bacterium | reverse complement strand
ACCGCGACCTTCTTGCCGCTACGGGACTCGGGCGGCTCGGGCTTGATGCGCCCTTCTTTGATACCATGATCGCCGATAGCCCGCTCGATGAGTTTGATGGTCACCGCAGGTTCGGTGATCCCCAGCACGCACGAAGACTCGCACGGCGCGGGGCACACGCGGCCCGTGAACTCGGGGAAATTATTCGTCGAGTGCAGCTTGGCTAGCGCGCCTTCCCAATCGTTGTCTTTGACGAGATCGTTGAAGTCCGGGATAATGTTCCCCAAGGGGCACCCCGACTGACAGAACGGCACGCCGCAGTTCATGCAGCGATACCCCTGGTCCATCAACTTCTCGTCCGTGAACTCCACGACAAACTCGTCCCAATGCGTGACGCGCTTATCTTTGGGCTCTTCGGGGGGCGTCTCCCGCTTGTAGGTCATGAAGCCCTTCTCTTTACTTGGACGCATGCTGCATCTCCCGTGCTTTCGCAGCCTCTTTTTCGATTTCCCTGAGCACGCGGGCGTAATCTCGCGGCATCACGCGGACGAACTTTGTAATTTCGTCGTCGAAGTTAGCCAGAATCCGCTGCGCCACCGTGCTCTCGGTGTATTTCACATGCCGTTCGAGCATGTACTTGAGGTCCTTGGTGCTCTTTTCATTCAT
Source organism: Candidatus Hydrogenedentales bacterium (assembly GCA_041859475.1). Lineage (GTDB taxonomy): Bacteria > Hydrogenedentota > Hydrogenedentia > Hydrogenedentales > SLHB01 > JAIBAQ01. The sequence goes on along the minus strand of JBHEKO010000668.1, from coordinate 2,334 downwards.
GGGCTTCAGGTCGACGTTGCCGGGGTTGCAGTGCCCTTTCAAGGCGCCATCCGCGTCGTACACAAAGGCGATACCGCCGCTCATGCCCGCGGCGAAATTGCGCCCCGTCTTGCCGAGTATTGCCACGCGCCCGCCGGTCATGTATTCGCACCCGTGGTCGCCAACGCCTTCCACGACCGCCCACGCGCCGCTGTTGCGCACGCAGAAACGCTCGCCCGCGACGCCCCGGAAATAGGCCTCGCCGCTCGTCGCGCCGTACAGCGCCACGTTGCCGACAATCATATTCGCTTCCGGCACAATCGGGCAGTTCGCCTCCGGCTTGACGATGATCTTTGCGCCCGACAGGCCCTTACCGCAGTAGTCGTTGGCCTCGCCCGTCACGCTCAGGGTCACGCCTTGGATAGCAAACGCGCCGAAGCTTTGCCCTGCGCACCCTTCGCAATCCAGCCAAACCGTGTCTTCCGGCAACGCGCCGGTTTCCAGACCGACCTTGTGGCGGCGCGTCAATTCGCTGGAGAGCATCGTGCCGACCGTGCGATGGATGTTTCGGATCTGGATGCTCGCGCGCGTCTTTTCCACCTCTTTGCGATTCGGCTTCGGCCGAAGCGAAGCCTCCGCAATCTTCAGCAACTCGTGATCGAGCGCTTTCTCAATGCCGTGGTCTTGCGTCTTGCTGCAATACAGCGTTTCGCCTTCCCATGGTGTTGCCACTTTCAACACGCGAGAAAGGTCGAGCTTCTGGGCTTTCCAATGCTCGGGTAGCGGATCGTATTCGAGCATATCCGCCCGGCCTATCATCTCGTTGACGCTCTTGAACCCGAGCTCCGCCATGATCTCGCGCACTTCTTGCGCGATGAAGAACAGTAGATTCACGACGTGCTCCGGCTTTCCTTCAAACTTCTTCCGAAGCTCGGGGTCCTGCGTCGCGATGCCCACCGGGCACGTGTTCAGATGGCACTTGCGCATCATGATGCACCCTGTGGCAATCAGCGGAAGTGTCGCGAAGCCGACTTCGTCCGCGCCCAGCAAGAACGCAATCGCGACGTCGCGGCCCGTCTTCAACTGGCCGTCGGTTTGCACGCGAATGCGGCTGCGCAGGTTGTTTTCGACGAGGACCTGGTGGGATTCCGCCAACCCCAATTCCCACGGCAGGCCTGCGTGCTTGATCGAGCTCAAGGGAGACGCGCCCGTACCGCCGGTATCGCCGCTGATGAGCACCAATTCGGCCTTGCCCTTGGCCACGCCCGCCGCCACCGTGCCTACTCCCACTTCCGAAACCAATTTCACGGAAACCTTGGCGTGAACGTTCGAGTTCTTCAGGTCGTGAATGAGTTGCGCCAAGTCTTCAATCGAGTAAATGTCGTGGTGGGGGGGAGGCGAGATCAGCTCCACGCCCGGCGTCGAGTACCGGATGCGCGCGATTTCTTCGAACACCTTGTGTCCGGGCAATTCGCCGCCTTCGCCGGGCTTCGCGCCCTGCGCCATCTTGATTTGCAATTCATCCGCGTTGACGAGATATTCATTCGTAACGCCGAAGCGGCCCGATGCAACCTGCTTGATCGCACTGCGCCGCAAGTCGCCGTTTTCGTCCGGCACGAAGCGCTTGGGATCTTCGCCGCCTTCGCCGGTATTGCTGCGCCCGCCGATCCGGTTCATCGCGATGGCGAGCGTCTCGTGGGCCTCTTTGCTGATCGAGCCGAACGACATGGCTCCCGTGCAGAAACGCTTCACGATTTCCTTCGCGGGTTCCACTTCGTCGATGGAAACCGGCGTGCCCTTCTTGAACTTCAGCAAGGCGCGCAAGGTGGCCAGCGTGCGGTTGCGGTCGTTGACCATGTTCGCGAATTCCTTGTACTTCTCCCACGAATTCGAGCGCACCGCGTGCTGGATACGCGAAATCGTGTCGGGATTGTACTGGTGGAACTCGCCGCGCTTGCGCCACTGATAGTTGCCGCCCGGGTCGAGTTCGCGAGAGCGCGCATGATGCGACGGATAGGCCAGCGCGTGGCGCATCAACGATTCTTTCGCCACGTCCGTCATGTCGATGCCGCCAACTCGCGAGGCTGTTCCCGCGAAGCAGCGGTCGATGAGCTCGGGCCCAAGTCCAATCGCCTCGAAAATCTGGGCGCTGCGATAGCTGTGCTGCGTCGAGATGCCAATCTTCGACATCGTCTTCAGCATGCTGGTCTCGATGGCTTTGATGTAGAGCTTCTTCGCCTTACCCGGCTGTTCCTCGACCAGTTCTTCTTTCTTCAACAAGTCGTCGATGGTCTCGAAGGCAAGGTAAGGATTCACCGCGCCCGCGCCGTAGCCCGTCAGAAGGCAGAAGTGCAT
>JBHEKO010000462.1:0-25195 GCA_041859475.1 Candidatus Hydrogenedentales bacterium | reverse complement strand
CACCGAAAGGACAAATGCGAGTACTAACTGATTTGGAATTCCGATTCCCGTGCCAGAGGCAACGGAGTCACCCGACAGAAGACCTTGCTCCATTACGTTAGCATGATTGGGTGAATTGCGCAATAGGTTTGTGACCAAAAGGCAGATATAAAACCCGAAGTCGAGAGCCGGTTCGTGCTGGGGAGGGAGGGGATGAGTACGTTCAGAAAGTTGAGATGGCTTAGAAGGGGGATTCCTCGGCCTTTTCTTCCAATGAGCGCCCGATTCGAAGGTAGGACTCGTATCGGGCCCGGGGAATATCAGAGGCCTCTACGGCCGATTTCACGGCACAGGAAGGCTCGTGCACGTGGGTGCAATCGCGAAACTTGCAGGCCAAGGCAAGCGCGGAGATCTCGTGGAAATAGTAGTCCAATTCCTCTGGAGAGACTCCCCACAGGCCGAGCTGGCGGACGCCAGGGGTGTCGATGATCCGGATGCCGCCCTTCAATTCGTAGAGGCGCGAAGCGGAGGTCGTGTGTTGGCCGCGCTGGGTGCTCTCGGTGATTTCGCGGGTCACCAGTTCGTGCCGCGGGTCGAGGGCATTGATGAGCGACGATTTTCCAACGCCGCTGTTGCCGGCAAACACACTCAGGCGTCCTGCTAAAAGGTCTCTGAGTTCCTCCAGTCCGTCACTGGTCTCGCAGCTTGTCTTGACGACGCGCACTCCGAGTTCCCGATAGAGCTGGAGTTGGGAGGGTTCTTCGGAGACGAGGTCCGTCTTGTTCAAGCAGACGACAGGCTCTACCTTGCCGACCTGGGCGGCGATGAGATAGCGGTCTATAAAGCCGGGGTTGAAATAGGGTTTGGCTGCGGCGGCGACGACAACGGCGAGGTCGATGTTTGCCGCAAAGACCTTCTCTCGTTCACGCCCGGTCGCAGGCCGGCTGAGCTTGTTTCGGCGATGACGCACGGCCTTGACGAACGGCTTGTCTTCCATCAACTCGACAAACACCTCATCCCCCGGCGTAAGGATGGCGCGCTTGCGGTCCACAAGGGCATCGGAGACGCGGCACAAGTGCTCTTCGTTATTCCAGAGAACGAATGCGAGCGCCCCATAGGGAGAGACCAGCAGTGCGTTGGGCTCGATATCGGAGAAGTAGGTCCTGCCTTCGGGTGTTTTGTTGGACGGCGTTTCCTGCTTGGAGTTTGCGACGCGCACCGGGGCGTCGATGTCATGTACCCCCCAAGTCCGTTTCCGTGTCCTGGAACGCTTAGGCATGTCTGTTTGGGCACGCTGCAAGCGGATTTGACGTGGCAGGGGTTGTCATGGGCTGGCCCATACGGCCATGGATTCCCAAGCAATGGGTTCGTCGAGGCGTCCGTGCGTCTCGATGTCGGCGCGAAGGCGGGCTAGCCCCGAATCGAATTCCTCTGGCCCCATGATCTCAAAGGTGCTGATGAACCGATTCTCGATTTTCTTGAAGTAGGCTTTGTCGATTGGAACCGGCTCGGCCCGGTGGACACGATACCCAACGTCGCGGAACCCAGTCTTCTCGAATGCGGCGACGATGACGTCCAAGGATTGGAAGCGCGCTTTGTCGATGGCGGCGAAACTCGGGAAATAGCGGTTCATGGGGTGGCGGTCGATGAAGTCGTGCGTGGTCGTTACATGAGCCGTACAACCGCCCTTCAATAGCCTGCCGCATTCGCGAAACAGGGGAACGAGGTCGCGAATGTGGTGCAACATGTACACGCTGAACACGAAGTCCACGCTATGGTCTTGCACAGGGACAGCCAGCGCGTTCCCGAGCACCCAGGGCGCATTCGGACATTTCTTGCGTCCTTCGCGCAACATGCCAATCGACGCGTCGATGCAGGTCAACTCGCAGGGGTGGGCATTGAGCAGGGCTACGGAATTGTTGCCGGTGCCTGCGCCCAGTTCGACCACCCGCTGCGCCCGGCTCTCGCGCACCAGCGCAATGATCGACTCCATGTATGGTCCGCCGATTCCCCGGAACCGATCATAGGTCTGCGATATCTTGTCGTAATTGACGGACACGGTGCGGTCCGCTCCCATCGTTACTTCTTCTCGATACGCGTGAAATCGGCCACTTGCGTGATCGTGCTCAGAAATACCTGTAGAAGCGCCTGGCGGTTCCGGCGCACCCGATCATCGGGATCGTTCACGAGCACCGTTTCGAAGAACCCCGCGATTACCGGCAACGCGTGTGAGACGGCATCGATTACGTCGCCGAACTCGTGCCTGTCCATGAGGGCGGGCAGTCTGTCGCGAATCGCTCCGCACTCAGCCATAAGGTTCTGTTCAGGCTCGGTCAAGAGACTTGCGTCGACGCTGTCCGCCGGATCCTTGATGATTCGCTGCATACGTTTGGATTGCTCGGCAAGGTTCTGGAGCTCGGAGTCGTCCAAACGCCCCAAGGCAAGCGCGCATGCGCGGGCGTGGCGCGGACGGCGTCCGTGCGTTGCCAAGGCCGCGGCAACGAGGTCATAGGAACAGCCTTGGTCGCGCAGCACCACCGCCATGCGGTCGCTGAAGAAGTCGAGCAATTCCTGGAGGGCCTTGTCCGGGGCATGAACCAACGTGCCATAATTGGCAAGGGCCGCCCGGAAGAAGGTCTCCAGGTCTATCTCCAACTCTGCCGATTCGATGATCGAGAGAAGCGCCAGGGCATTCCGGCGAAGACCGAACGGATCGCTGGTGCCTTTCACGCGAATACCGATTCCGAAGTACCCCGCCAAGGTATCGAACCGGTCGAGAAGCGCGGCGACGATTCCCAAGTTCGACGAGGGAAGTTTGTCGCCGGAGCGTCGCGGCAGCCGGTGCTCGACAATCGCGTCGGCGATGGCGTCGTCGATCCCCTCTTTCTTGGCGTACAACATGCCCACGACGCCTTCGAGCGAATCGAACTCGAAGACCATCTGCGTGGTCAGGTCCGCCTTCATTAACGTGAGCACTTCCGCCATCATGCGGTCGTCGACCAGCGGCAACTGGCCTTTCAGGGTGAAATACAGATCCCGAAGGCGCGCAACCTTGTCGGCGACCGTCCCCAGTTTCTGGTGGAACATGAGCGTCGAGAGCTTCTCCGCGAATGCGCGCATGGGCGTCTGCGTGTCGCTGTCCCAGAAGTACTTGGCATCGCGCAGACGCGCATTCAGCACGCGCTCGTTGCCTTGGCGGATGATGGCCTTGCCTTCTTCGGAGTGCTCGCCATTTGCCACGCAGATGAAGTTGTGACTCAGTTTCCCGTTCGCCGTGCGAAGCGGGATATAGCGTTGGTGGACCTTCATCGGGGTGATGATGATATCTTCCGGGAGTGTAAGCGCATCTTCCGGAATTGCCCCAACAATAGGCTCTGGCCACTCGACGAGATTCGAGATTTCGGTGAAAAGATCTTCGTCCTCCTCGGCGGCCAGGTTCATGCCTTTGGCCAAGGCCGCGACCCTTTCGTGCAACGCGGCCTTGCGGTCCGCTCCGTTCACAATCACCAAACGGCCGCGCAAGGTCTCTGCATAGGACTGCGCCGAGTCAATCGTCACGGGTCCAGCGGCCAAGCGCCGGTGACCAAACGATTCACGCCCGGAATACACGTATCGTTCCGGGCCAATTTCGGAGGCGTCGCGCAGCTTGATTTGCACAGGAACCAGCGTGGACCCGTGGAGCGCGACAATCCATCGAATCGGGCGCGAGAACGCCAGGGTGGAATTCTCCCAGCCCATGGTCTTGATGAAATGCAGTCCATTCACGAAATCGCCGACGACCTCGCTCAGGAGTTTGGACAAGTGACGGCCCTTCTGGTGGGCCTTCGCAAAGGCGTACTCGGCCTTGCCGTCCTCGCGGAAGTAGATGTCTTCGACGGCGACTCCGTTTGCTTCCGCAAACCGCTTCGCGGGGGTAGTCCAATTGCCGTTGTCGTCCATGCACACGGCGCGTTTGGGACCGCGCGACTCTTTGCTCACGTCCTGCTGGCGGGCGGGAACGTTGGGGGCGAGGATTGCGATACGGCGCGGGCTGACATACACCGTTATGGGACCGTGGGGGAGACCCCGTTCCGCCATGAGCTTCGCAAACAACGCCGGGGCCTGGGTCTCGACCGTCTGGATATCCCTGTCGGGCAGTTCTTCCACGCCAATCTCCACCAGCAGGGTTTCTTCTGGTGCGTAGGCGGAGGCATCGGGCGCTTCCGCGGGAGAGGTCAATTCGGGTAACGGCTTTGCATGCCGCAGCATGGGGAAGGCCATCGCCTCGCGTTGCGCCAGGTATCCTTTCGCGCATCGCTCCGCGATGGCGCGGCACCGCAGCAGGAAGCGTCCGCGTTCCGTGACGGAAAGTGCACCGCGCGCGTCCAGGAGATTGAACAGGTGCGAAAGACGAAGGCAATGATCGTATGCGGGGAGAATCAGACCCAGCTCAAGCAAGCGCGCTCCTTCGCCTTCCCATATGTCGAAGACGTTGAACAGCTTCTGGGTGTCGGCGGCCTCGAAGTTGTAATGGCAGTACTCGACCTCGGACGCGTGAAAGATGTCGCGGTAGGTCACGCCGCTCGGGGCCCACACGAGGTCATAGACATTCTCGACGCCTTGGAGATACATGGAGATGCGTTCGATGCCGTAGGTAAGCTCGCAGGCGCGCACGTCGAGCTTGAGTCCGCCGCACTCCTGGAAGTAGGTGAATTGCAGCACTTCCATGCCGTCGAGCCAGGCTTCCCAGCCAAGTCCCCACGCGCCCAGGGAAGGACTCTGCCAGTTATCCTCGACGAAGCGGAAGTCGTGTTTGTGCAAATCGAGGCCCAATGCTTCCAAGGACTGGAGAAAGAGCTCCTGCACATTTGGCGGCGAGGGTTTCAGAATGACCTGATATTGGTAGTAGTGCTGTAGGCGGTTTGGGTTCTCCCCGTAGCGCCCGTCCGTCGGGCGCGTGCTCGGCTCCGGGTAGGCGACACTCCAGGGTTCGGGTCCCAGCACGCGCAGGAAGGTGGCAGGATTCGAGGTGCCCGCTCCGACTTCCGTGTGGTAAGGCTGCCATAACAAGCAGCCGCGCTCGCTCCAGAACCGGTTTAGAGTCTGCAACACTTCCTGTACGTACATCTCGAAATCCTAACTGCTGACGCTTGGTGAGTTGGTTTTGCCCCGAGGCGCGCCCGAATCGAAGCCTGGGCGCGGCAAGCAGGTCCCGATCCTGGAATATGACACGCAATCAGAACGCGGGAACGTTTATGGTACCAGTAACGCGAGGGTGCTTTCCACGCGCGTGGTTACGCTGCCCGCGCTCGGTGATCGCCGCGCTACCGAGTCTACGGCTTAACCCAAGATGCCGCACTCGGCGAGAGCGGTTCACTTGAAGGAATGCGGTAATTGGGCGTGGTTTATGGGCATTCCCAACAAGGCACATTGCACAAACGCGCAAGCGCGTCTGTGCAATGTGCGAAAAAGAGATCTTCCGAGCGGACGATATTAGGCGTTCAACAGCCGGGTCATTCTCTCACGGAGGTCCGTGAGGTAGGCCTCGTCGCCGCCGCCCAGTTCGGCAGTCCCGAATCCCTGGTAGCCAATTTCCGCGAAGGCCTTGCGGACTTCCGGCCAATTGATGTCACCTTCTCCGAGATTGGGCCACGAACTATCGGCTTTCTTGAACTCCTTCACGTGGACTTTGTAGATGCGTTTGCCGAGCGTGCGAATCCAATCTTGCGGTTCCGCGAATTTCACGACGTTTGCGACATCGAAGTAGGCTCGCACCCATGGGGTGTTGAATTGGTCGACGAACTTAGCCATTTCATTCGCATCGAGCAGGAAGTTATTCCAGACTTCTTCGATGCAAATGATTACCTTGAGTTCTTCGGCGATGGGGATCAAGGTGCGAATATGCTTCTCCGAACGTTCCCATGCTTGTTCATACGTGACTTCGCCCTTTACGACACCGGGCACCAACAGGATGCAGTCCGCGCCCATGGCGTTTGCTGAGCGCAGGGCCGATTCTACCTTGGCGCGTGCCGCCTCCTGTTTGGAAAGATCGGGATCGGAGAGCGCTGGGTCCCAACCGCCGTAGATGACGGAGTGAATCGGGACACCTGCCGCCTTGGCCAATTCACTGCGCTTCTTCGCCGCGGCGAGGTCATCGACAGGCTCCGACTCGATGCCTTCGAAACCGCACTTCTTCGCCAGCTTGAACTTCTCTTCATCCGACAAATCCTTGGGAAGCATCCCGTAGATGAGGGCCATCTTGAAGGGTTTGGAGGCGGACTGATCGGCGGCAGCGGCCTGAAACAGCGAGCTTGCCACGCCGGCGCCCGCGGCAAGCGCCGCCGTTTGCATCATGAAGTCTCTTCGTCCGATCGTTGAACTGCTCATTCTCATGGTTCCTTTCCTAGAGCCTGGCTAAGCCGGCAGTACCCACGGTTTTCGATATTCAGGCGTTACAAGGGCGTTTGCTTCCGGGTCGTTTGCGATTTGCCCCGTTTGCGCGTCCCAATGGATCTTGCGTCCGATCTTATACGAAAGGTTGCCCAGATTCAGAGCGATAGCGAGGGGCAAATGTTTCTCGACGTCGCAGCTCGGCAAGGTGCGCGAACGGATTGCCTCCAGGAACTCCCTGGGGTGCTCGGGTATCTTACCCACTTCCGGCGCGGGGATTTGGACGCTGTCCAACCGGTCGCCCTCGGGGACGATCCAATACTCGTCGTAGTCTGCGCACAGCGTGGCATTGACGCCCTGGAAGATGATGCCAAGCCGGCGCGTGAGGTTGTTCTTGCCGGGCTTCTGGAAGGCTTGGCCGAAACTGTTGCCGCACGAATTGGACCACGTCATGATCATGCCTGGATACTCGAATATCGCCTCCAGGGTGTCGGGAATCGTGCTGATGTCCTTCGTGACGAACTTGCCGCCGACCGCGGATGCCGACAACGGCTGCCCCAATTCGAGTGCCCAGACGGGGAGGTCGATGATGTGGGGCCCCATCTCGTGGAGCCAGCTTCCATCGAGGTCGGCGAAGTAGCGGTGTTGGCCTGCTTTGAAACGCGCCTCGTTGAACGGCGTCAGCGGCAAGGGTCCGCACCACATATCCCAATCGAGTCCGGCAGGGGGCGCGGTGTCCGGCGGTGAGCCGATCCCATCGGGAGCCTCGTTGAGGGCCAGGCCGGTTCGCACGCAGGAAATGGGACCGAGAATTCCGGAACGGACTATTTCCACGACCTTGTGATAGTTCGAACTGGCGTGAATCTGAGTGCCGACCTGCGTTACCCGGTTGTTGGCGCGCGCCGCTTTCACCACGGCGAGCGACTCCCCCGGCGTCAATGCCAGGGGCTTTTCGCAGTAGACGTCCTTGCCTGCTTGACACGAGGCGATGGCGATCAGCGGATGCCAGTGAGGAGGCGTCACGACAAATACCGCGTCGAGTTCGGGCATCTCGAGCATTTTGCGATAGTCGCTGAAGCCTCTGGGCTTGGACGGGGTGGATGCAATTGCCTTATCGAGGTGCGGCCGGTACAGGTCGCACATCGCCGTGATCCGGACGTCTTTCTGTCCGTTCAACCATTGGACGTGGGTCATTCCACGCCCGGCCACGCCGACGATACCGATGTTGATTCGGTCATTCGCCCCGACAACACGGCCAGCGGCGGGTGCGGCAACTGGGGCTTTCTTTGCCACCTCAACAGGCTCGGGCGTTGTGGCGCAACCCGCGCCCAAGCCAGCGCCTATTGCGGCCCCGGAACTTGATTTCAGAAATTGGCGTCGTGAGAGGCTCTTCATGCTTTTGCGATCTCCGTTGGGCGTGGTTGGCAGATTCGCAGTAGACTACGCGAGCTTGATGGAATGATCAAGGCGATGCAAGACCGGCGTTGCATGGCTATAATCCCCTTCCGATGTCGCAACTAATCGTCACCACAATTAATCGCACGTGCCCTGCGACGGATTGTTCGGGATACGTCTACACCGTAGACCCGGAATTGCGCCGTGTCCTGGAGCGGCATCCGATTCCCGAGGCCGGAATGCGCGCGCTCGATCCGAATCCACGCGGCGGGATGCGCGGAGGGCGAGGAATTGCCGTGCGCGACGAGGAGGTCTTTGTAGCCAACTTCGATACGGTCTATCGCTATGACAGGGCCGGTGGTTTCACCTCGTTCGTCTCTCACCCAAGTTGCGCGGACATTCACGAGATTGCGTTCAAAGGGGAACACCTTTGGGTGACATCGACACGCAACGATCTTCTGCTCGTTTTCGACAAGGACGCTAATCTTGTAGGACATTACAATGCCCGCGAATGGTCCTGTGTTCGCGAGAGACTTGGATGGCATGCGCCAGACTATCTTGATGACCGGTGCATCCTCAGCGGGCGTATCGACTTCCGTAACCCGGCGACACACGACAAGGCCCTGTACGACGGCGCGCACGTGAACAGCGTGTGTGTCTGTCCAGATGGTGAAGTGCTGGTCGCAATGGGGCTTGTTGTCATCACTCCTGAGACAAATGAGGGAAAAGCGGCAGTCGTTCGGCTTCGCGATGGCGTGTCGCCGGAAGCCATCCATGTGCAGAAGGACACCACTGTTGCTATTCACAATCTATTGATTCAACCCGATGGCACGCTGCTTTTTCTCGATACGGGTGCGGGCGCGTTGGTTCGCCTCAATCGCGATACTGGAGCATTGCTGTCACGGAGGGCATTTCCATCTCGCTATCTTCGCGGACTCCATAGATTCGACGATGGCCGCCTTGCGGTTGGCGACCAGAATTCAATTCTGGTCTACGATCCCGCAGTGCCGAGTCCTTGCGCGCGAATTTCTATTTCGGACAATCCACGAGAATCGGTCCACTCGATTGCGGCGATCATAGACGTGTGAAGGATGTAGAAATAAAGTGCGCGCAGGGTACCACGTGCGCCCCTGCGCGCAAGCGACGGATGATGGTGCGACTGGCTTATGAAAGGATTCGGATTGCCGTAGCGTCCACCGTGCTGTCTGGATTAAGAAGACCTTCGACTTGCACCGTGAGGCCCACGAGAAGGTCGGCTTCCGTGCCCGTGGGGGTGTCGGTGTCTGCAAGCAAGAAGACCGAAGCGCCCGTATAATTCACCGTAGTTGAAACATCTCCCGTGAGAAGCGAGAGCGAATCGGCGTCCATATCGATGCTTTCAATCACGCCCTCCAGCGCGACATCCGCGGACTGGACGGTGATGTCGGCGCGCAATTGCGGTGTCAGGACGTAGTCACTACTTCCATTCTGCACAAGGTGGAGTCCACCAAAGTCCAATAGGATCAGACTGTTTTGGCCCTCCGGAAGTTCAAAGCTCTTGGAAATGAACAAGTGACTGTTGGCGGTGAGGTGGACGTCCTCAATGACCGTGTCGGGATCGGCCTTGAGTACCAGCCGTGGGTCCTCAATCTCGATGCGGATTTTGGTGTAGAGACCGGCTGGCACCGAATCGGTGGCTATGAGCGAGGAGAGTCCTGTCATCGTGAGATCGAGGAGATCGATGTCTTGTGCACCGTCGAAGACGACTACTTTGCTGGTGCCTTGCGCCTTGTCCCCGCCGTCATCCGCCGTACCGGCGTAGTCCAGGGAAACCTCGGTGACTGTCACGACCAAGCTTTGCACATCGTTGATGTCGACGACAGCTTTCTCAGTGTTCAGCGCGGCGAGAATCGCGGATGCGACTTTGTTCTCGCTGCTAGAGAAGAGGACCGTAATCCCGGATTTCCCGGAGGCCGGAGCGGGACATCCCGAGATGAAGAGGCCACACGTGGCCAGGACGACGACGGCCATTACATAGCGAACGCCCGAGTTTTCAATTTTCATGTTCTGACACTTCCACACCCCGAAAGAAAAAGCGAAGCACTGGCGTCCCTGCCAAGTCTCGCAGAGTCATTGTCCCCGGGATCTTGGGAGGTGTCAAGGAAATCGCGAATTTCGCACGAAGATTCAGAATCGATCGGCGTGCGGCCCGAACGAAGGCTCTCAATGCGCTGCTAAAAATGCTTTCCTGTGTCCGTCAGGCGCGTTCTTGAGGACTCAGCATGACAGTTGGTTCCGCTATTCCCGCTGCAATGTCACGGGACCAAGCAGTCCTGATTCGAGCAACGCCATCTCCTTTGGGAAGCGCACGTTGGTCGTAGTCAGACGTTGGCTCTCCGGCAATGCGGCGTCCCCAATCACGCGATTCGGCCACAGGTTTACCACGGCGATTTCGAGCCGATTGCCTTTCGCCTTAATTGACGGAGTGATTTCCACACGCCACGGCGCTGTCCACACAACCCCGAGGTCTTTCCCGTTCAGTCGGACCTCGGCCACGTTCATGACCTTGCCCAAGTCGATGAAAAGGCGTTGTCCTGAAGCGAGCAGAGATTCGTCGATGTCGAACTGTTTTCGATAGATCGCCTTGCCGGAATAGTATTTGATGCCGGTCTCGGGACGCTGGGTCCAATCGGTCAACGTCTCGAAGACGGCTTCTTCAGGACCACCCCACTTGGGATCGAATTCCACGTTCCAGGGACCATCAATTTGTTGGACTTGTTGAGACTTCGCATAGGCCGGAGCGTCGTCCTTTCCCGGATCGCCTGTCGCGGAAGCACGAAACACGACGAATACCGATGCGTACGGCGCGAACTCCAAGTGAACTGCGGTGCGTCCGTCGGGCTGACGTGTAGCTTGGGCCATGCGCGTCTCGCCAGACACGGGGTCCCACAGTTCGGGCGCTCTTCCAGACACGCGAAACATGCAGTCTCCGCGAAACCACTCGCCGGTGGAATTCGCGACGAAGTAGATCTCGGCGTCCGGCGTGGTGCGGTGAATGAAGCGAAGACCTCCTGCCGGAGGTTCTAGGGCAGTCTCGAAGTCGGGGAAGAGTCCTCTCGCCTTTAGGACCTCATCGAGCGTGACGCCGCGGAAGATGAATCCCTTACCCAAGGGACGGCTCGTGACGTTCTCTCCGTCGCAATCGCCCCAGATTCGATCCGCGAGACTATTCACCTCTTGGTCGCACGCGGGAAAATCCGTGAGACCTGGAGCGTGGGCCGGGGGCGCGCCGACGATGGTAGCCCCAGCTTCAATCAACTCCTTGAGCCGCTTGAGAATCCCGGGAGAAAGCGTCAAGTCCTGCGCAAGTGCAAGCACGCCGTAGGAAACACCGTCCGGCAACACGAGCTGGGCGTCTTTCACATCTAGACCGCGAAGCAAGACATCGGCATTGATGGCATCAAAGTCGTACCCATTGGCGATTGCTGGGTTGACGAACTCCTTGGAAGGGACGTAGGTCGTGACGCCTTCTCCGTAGAACCAGCAAATATCCGCGAAGGACTTACCTTGCTGCAAGAGGTATTGGCACCGCGCGAGGTACTCGAAGAAGGCGCGGCTCTGCTCCCACCACGTGATGTTGCGGTCAAAATGCGTCCCTGCGCCGTACTGCCAGCCAGGCTTGATGTCGAGGCGCGGCTGGTGCGTGTACTGATGAAAGACCATGCGGTTGAGTCCGTTGCAGAAGGCTTCGTCGCCGGTTGGCTTCAACGATGCAGGGTACTCAAGCCAGTGGTTCCACGAAGTGAAGGCTTCGGCCTGCACGATGTTTCGGCCATAGGTGTGCGCGGCGGACGAAACGGTTTTGATCACGTTGCCCCATTGATTGAACTGCGACATGATGTCGGTGCCGTGCCAGAATTCGCCCATCGCGATATCGTTCTTGCCCGCACATTGAAGTCCGTCGATGTGCGGCCACGGATAGGTGCCATATCCTGTTTCGCTGTGAACGAGCATACCGTGCTCGTGACCCAGCTCCGCGAACCGGCCAAAGAAGCGCTCTGCGATGAGGTCCCCGATGGTCCGTCGAAAATCCCAGAGGAATCGGTTGGTGACTGAGCGGCTGTCGACGATGCGCCGAGCCATCGCGGGGAGATAGGGGAGGAGATCGTAGCCCCGGCGAGTTTTGAACTCTTCCCTGAAGTCTTCTACCCAGGTCGGTTGTTGCCCGCGCACGTCGGCCCCGACTTCGTAGCTGTCAATGTGAAGATACTTGAAGCACTGCGCATTCACCTCGCTGGCGTCGGCCAATAGCGGCTCGGCCGTTGCCTTGAAGTGCGTCTCGATTCCCTTCGCGTTGAGCATGTCGGATTCATACCCGACAACCGTCGTGCCACAACGCGTGCGTTGACCGACTACGGTGTAGCCAAAGCGAAGTACCGTCCATCTGCCGGGCGGGACATCCCACGTAAGCTGCCCGCGTTCGTCAACCTTCGCGGTCAAATCCACGACGTCGCTCGGGTGGCAATCGTATTCTCCCTCGCCGCCGGGGTACTCCTCGCGGAGAACGGCAGGGCCTTGGCGCGGATAGTCCCAGAAGCTGCGATTGCCGGATTTGAAGGGCCACCACTTGATGCCGCGTCGTGGCGATGCCACGTCGCCCTTGCGCAGGATCGAAAACTCGGAGAGTTGCACCGGCGCAGTGGCCGACGATTTGATCACGAGACGGAACCGGCTGCCGTGGGCCTCCGGAAATTCTATGAGGGATGCCTTCTCCCTCGTCATCGCGAATTGCGCTATCGAGGAGAAGTGGCTGGCATCCACGCCCACTTGAAGCTCGCATTCGCCAGGAATTCCATCGGGACCTGCCGCGATGTACGCGCCACAGGCTGAGAGCGGCTCGGCGAATTCCAGGGTGAGCCATGCGGGATTCTCGCTGGAAGGCGCGCCCTTTCCGGAAGTCCAGAACGTATCCGGGTCATTGTCTACTGCGTCGTCTGGAGGGAAGTTCCATTCGTCGCAGTATCCGCCCAGTGTGGAACTCGCGGTGACGTTAGCGGGGGGGATCGGACGGGCGGTCTTCTCGGGAAAGGCAATGACGACAGCGTCGTGGTAGTAATTGTCCAGCATGGGGGGCATCGGCAGGCTGCGCTCGATTTTGCCCGGGCCTTCCACCTGCATTTCAGAATAGACGAGTTTCTTGTTGGCGCAATCGGCCGTGATCCACGGACCGCCCGCGTCCCATCCGTCGCAGAGGTTGACGCTCACTTCCATCTTGAGTTTGTCGGCTACCCGTAGCGCGTGTTTGAATAGGTCATGCCACTCCGGGCTTAAGAACTTTGGACCGGCGGGGCCTTCGCCGCCGCCCGCGTTGAAAATCAAAACCCCGTTGATGCCTTGACGCTTCATCTCTTCGAGGTCTTTGGTGATGCCCTCGCGCGTCACGTTGCCGTTCAGCCACCACCAATAGACCCAAGGTTTGGCGCTGTCGGGTGGATGCAGAAACAGGGAGGCGGGATTCTCGGCCTTCTTTTCCGCAAGCGCGGGCGCTGTAAGCAACATGATGCTACTCAGTACAAGCGCAATGGTTTTCGGCATGGCTCTGCTCCTACCCTTTACACAAGCGGCTCCAGAGGTCAGATGATATACTGAGGGAAAGCATACAGGAGAGCCTGGCCATGGAAATACCTGTTAGCGCCAAGACGTACTCCATTCTCGACTGGTATGTGTATCGCCGTGACGCGCATGCCTTGGTCTACCGGCCCAGCCTGACCACGCTCCTCAAGCGCCTTCAGTATCCGCTATTTGCCGGACTCTTCAGCGCTGGCGTGTGGTATTTCTCGCGAAGCACTTCTGTGCGTTCGGTGGACGGCACTCTCTTCCGCGACATCGTTCACGGTCTGATCATGGTTGTGTGTGCGCTGGGGGTCTTGCCTGTGCTTGCAGCCCTCATCGAAGAATTGCGCATTGGCTGCGACGCGGGGAAGAATCTGGTCATCCGCAAGCGCTCGCTTTGGTCCACGGCAATTACGATTCCTATCTCGAAGGATTCCGTGCTGACGGTGTGCGCTCGCGAAGCCCTGGCACGCGTGAGAAGGCGCGGCCCGCTGCGTTCAGCCAGGTACACATGGACTGTGACGTTGACAGCAAATCCGATCATGCAAGGCATGGAAGCCATTTGTCTTGAGTTCCTCCTGGCCCACCAGTGGGAACGGCCTCTAGAGAACCGGTCCTTTCCATCGCGCGTGCAGGAGTTTGTCGATGCGGTGAGCGCAATGACCGGCGTCCGCGTTGATCCCGATTCCGCGATTGCCGACGCGCGGCGGACGGCGCGAGCTTGGGCAACTAGCCGTCATGTTTCGTTTCCTTCGGTGAAGGTATCGAAGCGAGAGATCCCGGTGGATGATCTTCCTCCGGAAGTCCGTGCGAAAGTGCAGGCCTTGGTGGAGGATGCTCAACAAAAAGGAGTCTCCGGCTTCACGCAAGAGACGACGCTGCACCAGGAGTTCAAAGTGATGGGGGAAGACGGCACTGTTCGAACCTACGGATCGTTGGAAGAGCTTCCGCCCGAAATCCGCGCGACAATCGAGCGCTTCGGAAGGGGCGGCAACGCACAGTAACTTGAGGTCCAGTCCAATGGGCAGACTTTAGAATTGGTGCCTCCAAGTGCTTTTGTGAGTTCCTTCATCCATTGGATTCTTCGAGTGGCGGAATCGCCATCATGCCGCGTAGAATAAAAGCAGCTTTGCGCACAATCCTCCTGAGGACCACATGATTCATACCGATTCCCTTTCAAAGCGATTTGGCTCGAACTTGGCTGTAGACAACCTCAATCTGCAGATTGCCGAGGGGGAGTTCTTCTGCTTTCTGGGGCCGAACGGCGCGGGCAAGACCACGACGATCAAAATGCTAACGGGTCTTATCAAGCCGACCTCGGGACGTGCGTTGCTCGGCGGGTTGGATATTCAGGCGGACCCCGTCAAGACGAAAGGGCTACTCGGATACATTCCAGACACGCCGTTCCTGTACGAGAAACTGACCGGGCGCGAGTTCATGAAGTTTGTGGCGGGGCTGTATCAACTGCCGCAAGCCGCTTTGAACGGGGCAAGCAACGAGTTGCTGGAATTGTTCGAGATTCGCCACGTCGCCGATCAACTGATCGAGCACTACAGCCACGGCATGCGCCAGAAGCTCTCGTTCGCTTCGTGTTTTCTGCATTCCCCTAAGATCGTTATTGTGGATGAACCCTGGGTGGGCCTCGATCCCAAGAACATCCGGTTCGTCAAGGACTACCTGAAGCAGAAGACGCGCGAAGGGGTGACGGTCTTCATGTCGACCCATTCGCTGAGCGTCATCGAAGACGTGGCGGACCGTATTGGAATCATTTACCAGGGCAAGCTGCTGCACACCGGAACGCTGAAGGAAATCCTCGCGTTGGCGACGAATCCGGGATCGCTTGAAGATGTCTTTCTCGAATTGACCCGCGGTGCCGACGAATGACGCAGTTTGGCGCTTTGATGTGGGCAAAGGGCCGCATCTCACGAAATCAGATCGCCTCGGTCAAGAACGAATCCAAGCTGAAGATCGCCGTGGTCTCCGTTTCGGCGTTGGTGCTGTGGCTTGGCGCGTACTGGGCGTTTTGGGAAGCGTTCAATTGGCTCAGGCATTTCGAGAACGCGCTGAATCTCGGCAATCTCGTGATGAACAGACTGCTGTCCGTGTTCGCGCTGGCGCTCTTCTTCATGCTGATCTTCTCAAACGTCTTGATTGCCTTCTCGACCTTATACCGTTCGCGCGAAGTGGCCTACCTGATTCACGCGCCGTTGCCGTGGTGGGAGTTCTATCTCGGACGCTTGGTCGAGTGCATTGTGTTCAGCTCGTGGGCATCCGCTTATCTGGGGTCGCCGCTTATCTTGGCGTATGGCATTGTCGTCGGCGCCCCGTGGCCGTTCTATGCGGCCTCGGTTGCTTTCTATGTCCCCTACGTCGCCATCCCCGCCGCCATTGGTTCCGTCATCGCGATGCTTCTGGTGCGGATCTTCCCGCGTCTCCCACGGGGCAGCATGGCCGGCGCGGGGGCCTTATCGATTGCCTTCGTCTTTCTCTACCTGCGCGACCGCCTCAATTCGGTGAAGTTGTCGGAGTCCGTCGTACTGAACGCCATGTCGCAGACGCAATCCTGGTTCCTGCCCAGCCATTGGGCATCCACGGGCGTGCTCGCAGCGGGAAGGGGAGAGTACGGCGAGGCGGGGTTCTGGCTCATGATGTTGACGTCCACGGCGCTCATGTTCGTCATGGCCGGGGCCTACTGCGCGCATCGCATGTTCTACTCGGGGTGGTCCGCGTTGGTGGGACATCAGATGTCGCGGCGCGCGCCGGGCAGCGGTCTGCTGGGCCGAATCGACTTGCTCTTGTCGCCACTGCGCGATCCTCAGCGCGCACTGGTCATCAAAGACCTTAAGCTCTTCTGGCGGGAGCCCAGCCAATGGTCGCAGTTCGTGATCTTCTTCGGGATTATGGCGCTCTACGTGGCCAGCTTGAAAGACCGCGCATCGGCGTTCGAGACGCCGCTCTATCGAAATTGGGTTGTGTGTCTCAACATTGCGGCATGTACTCTAATCCTTGCGACGCTCACAAGCCGGTTCATCTTTCCTCTGATTAGTCTGGAGGGCAGGCGCTTCTGGGTACTTGGCCTTGCCCCGGTAACCTTTCGCCAGATCATCTGGCAGAAGTTCTGGTTGAGCGTCTGCACGACGTCCGCGTTCACGATCTCTCTCGTTACGCTGACGTGCGTCATGCTCGAGGTCGATGCCGTAGCGTTTTTTCTCGCGGTCTACAGCATCATCATCACGAACTTCGGGTTGTCGGGGCTTGCCGTCGGACTAGGCAGTCTCTATCCAAATTTCCAGGAAGACAACCCCGCGCGCATCGTCTCCGGAATGGGAGGGACGTTGAATTTTCTCGTCAGCATGGCCTACATCGTACTCATCATCGGCGCTCAGGCGGTCATCCTCTTCTGGAGTACCGTCGGCGAGCCTGAGCACACGGCCCGATTCTGGGGCGCTTTCGCTCTAGTTGTCGGCTTCATGACGATCCTCAGCGCCGTCGTCACCCTGGCCCCAATGCGGCTCGGCCTGCGCAACCTGAACCACTCCGAATACTAATTGCAGCGACTTCGATAGAGCCTACAATTATTCCGACGGAACTGGCATTATGGGCAGGGGCATTGATCGGCGACCAGCAACTACCCGTGCCTGTACACCTGATTCAACTGGGGGGAAACCACAATGAAGCGACTCGACCGCCGTAACTTTCTCAAGGCATGCGGCCTTGGTTCATTCACGCTGCTGGCCTCGTCCCGCCTGATGGCGGATCCCATCCATGAGGGCAGCAAAGTAGTCGACAAGATAGCTTCCGCTTCTCGCGGAGGGGCCGCATTTATCGAGAATGGCAGGGTCGTTCAACCGCGCCGCGAGATTCCCGTCTTGCGTGAAACGGACGTGCTTGTGGTCGGAGGCGGCACGGCGGGCGTTGTGGCGGCACTCGCGGCGGCCCGCGCGGGCGTGCGCGTTACGATCGTGGAACGATACGGCTGTTTCGGCGGATTGTGGACGGCGGGTCAGGTGCTCATTGTGCTTTGCACGCATGTTCGCACTTCCGGCGGGCACAAGAAGATGCTCCAGGGAATTGGGGACGAAGTCCTGGGACGTATCGCACAACTCAAACACGGCGCTATCAACTACGGGGCAGACAGCAAGGCCGACGCGACAACGGACCCCGAGGCCACCAAGTACGTGCTGGCGAAGATGCTGCGCGAACAGGGCGTCGAGATCCTTCTGCATAGTTGGGCTACGAACGCTATCATGGATGGCGACGCCGTCAAGGGCGTGCTTTTCGAGAGCAAATCCGGTTGCTCGGCTATCATGGCGAAGGTCGTTGTCGATGCCACGGGCGACGGCGATGTGTTTGACGCGGCGGGCGCCGAGAGTATCCCGCACGTGCATAAGATTGGCCTTGTGCATCGTCTAGGCAACGTCCCTCCCGGAAAGTCTCCGGAAGCGCTCACCCTCGGGGGCGACACGCCGATCCCCGGCGTCCGTTGGGTGAACATGCAAGGGCCGCAAGGCGATTGTCTCGATGTGGCGACATTGACGAACGTCGAATTGGACGCGCGCGAAGCCATTTGGACGAAGCTGAAAAAGATTCAAGAAACGCCTGGCTACGAGAATGTCTTTCTGCTTGATGTGGCGTC
This sequence comes from Candidatus Hydrogenedentales bacterium, assembly GCA_041859475.1. Lineage (GTDB taxonomy): Bacteria > Hydrogenedentota > Hydrogenedentia > Hydrogenedentales > SLHB01 > JAIBAQ01. The sequence goes on along the minus strand of JBHEKO010000462.1, from coordinate 7,224 downwards.
ACAACTTGGCGTGCGCGCCTCGCGGACGCTTGTGGGAACCGAAGAACTCACGCTCGATGACTGGAAGAATCAGAAACCGTATCCAGACGTGGTCGCTATCGGGGGAAGTTACGACTTCCTGCCTGGCCGGGGGTGCCCTATCCCGTATGGCGCGCTGGTGCCCAAGCGCGTTGACAACCTGCTTGCGGCGGGGCGTTGCGTTTCGGCCGATAACATGATGCTTAATTACACGCGGCTTATCGCGCCGTGTATGCTGACAGGGCACGCGGCAGGCGTTGCGGCCGCCTTGGCCGCGCAAGCAAACTCCGCGCCTCGTAACGTCGAATTGCCCGCGTTGCAGGAGTTACTGAAGAAGCAGGGAGCCTACCTGGGATGAGCATGCTGCCGCCGCGTTCCGGCAGTCGTCTGGCCGTCCTGTTTTGCCTGGTGCTGGCGACTCTGTTTCTGCCGGGCGTCGTGCTGGCGGCGGCGTTGCCTGCCCTCAGTCCGTTCCTGCTTCTTTCCACGCTGCTCGCGACGCATGTCGCCGGCGTGCCTGTGTTGTGCGCAGTCCCCGTGCTGGCGCTCGTGTTGTGGCGTCGGCGGGGATTCTGCCTTTACGGGTGCCCGGTGGGATGGATGGTCGATGTGTGCGCGAAGGCTCGTCCGTCCGCCAAGGCCACGTACTTGCATGTGCCGCACATTGGGCAGTGGCTCGCGTTGCTTACCTTGGGCGGAGCGCTCGCGGCGTGTCCCCTGTTCATCTTTCTCGATCCGCTGGCTATGTTCGTCGCGGCAACGGGGACCGTGCAGTCGTCGCTTTCGCCGGCCTATGCAGTGTGTTTTGCCCTCGTAATCGCGTTGAGCCTGGTTTTTCCATTTCTCTGGTGCAGAAGACTCTGCCCGCTTGGGGCCACTCAAGAACTGCTTTCCGAACTGAAAGAGGCCGTGGCGAGACGGCGCGCACGGCACAGCGGTCAGCCATTGCCGCCGGGAAATACTGCGCTGGCGCGCCGCGCGTTTTTGGGTGTGAGCGGCGGCATGGTTTCCTCCCTTCTTGCGATACGTGCACCTCGCGAGATCGGCGTGAGTACCCTCCGACCGCCTGGGGCCGCTGGTGAGATCGCGATGAGGGCGCTGTGTATCCGGTGTGGCAACTGCGTGCGGACGTGCCCCACGCGCATTATCCAGCCTGACTTGGATCCCCCCAGTGTGAGTGCTCTGCTCGTTCCCACGCTACGGTTCGATAAAGACTGGTGTCTGGATACCTGCAACGAATGCGGACGCACCTGTCCGACCGGAACCATCGCTTCGCTTCCTCTGGCGGAAAAGAATGAACGGCGGATTGGATTGGCCTCTGTCGAACAGGCCGCTTGCCTGCTTACCATTGAGAAGGAGTGCGTCGCGTGTACCACCATCTGTAAGCGGCGTGCCATTGTCGAAGAATTTTACAAAGCGACATATACGACCGCAGTCCGAATTGACGCGCACCAGTGCAACGGCTGTGGCGCGTGCGTGGCGGTGTGTCCGGAAAAGGCGATCACGGTGCGGTCCCGCTGATCGTGGCGATCCCCCGGAGTCCCTGAGTCGCCGCGCGTCTACCTTCATGGAACTTTTTTCGGCGTCGAGCGTTGTAAGAATCGGAGAGGAACACAACGGGGAGTACGCGTGACGGACGGGGAACTGATCGCGGGGGTCGAAGAGCACTACGACTTGGTCTATCGGTTTGCGCGGCGATTGCTGGGCAACCCGGAAGAGGCGCGGGATGTCACCCAAGAGGCCTTCCTGCGTTTGGCAGGTGAACGCCGACCCTTGGCGGGAGAGGCGGTGAAGCGATGGCTCTTTACCGTGGCCAGAAACCTCTGTATCGACCTGCTGAGGAAGCAGACCCGGCACAGAGCAGCCAGTATTGAAAGTGCGGTGAGTGACCCTAGCCCGTCGCGCGGCGAAACTGTCGACGCCGTGCGCGAGGCCGTCGCACGGCTGGATGTCGACCACCGCGAAGTGCTCATCCTGCGCGAGTTCGAGGGAATGACCTACGAGGAAATCGCCGCAGTGCTTGGGTGCCCAGAAGGCACGGTGAAGAGCAGGATAGCCCGGGCGCGGGCGCTGCTCAGGGACTTGTTGGCGGAATACAGGGAGGCAGCACGATGAATGTGGAATGGCCTCGGAACGAGGAAGAGTGGCAGGAGGCGCTATCGGCGCACCTTGACGGCGAGTTGCCCGAGGAGCAACGGGAGTTAGTCGATCACGCTATCAAAGAGGACGCAACGCGTGCGAGCCAATATGCCGAATTGTGCGCGCTCAGGGCCACGGTTCAGGCATGGGAAGTGGAATCGGACCCGGAAGGCAAAGTGGAACTACTGGGGCGTCTTCGTGCTGATTCGTCCCGGATCGTCCGGCAGGAAATAGACTTGGAGTGCCAACTGGTCAGTAAACGTGTGTGGTCGCGGGTCCCCTCTTTCGCCACGGGGGCGCTGGCGGGAGTGGCCGCTACCTTATTGTTCGTTCATGCGATTGGCCTCCGCAACGCCATGCCCGCTTCCCCTGTCGCAAGCTCGTCCGCGGTTCAAGTCGTGGATAAGCTGGACGTCTCCAAACGGCAGGCGGATGCCCTGCTTCGGGAAATTGCCGCAAACCAGCTTAAATCGGAGGTTCTCCTGCATCTTCAAGAAAGGGATTGGAGCGCCGCCGACAAAGTCTTCAAAAGAATGGAAGTCGAGTATGCCGACACGGAATCGTTACGGGGCCTGCGTGGATCAGAAGCGCTTCGAGCCTTACAGCGGTATCGCGTCGTACAGGAAGGAGATGGTAGTCATGCCTAGGCTCATGCGTCGAACCTCATCCATGTTGGCAATGGGGGTTGCGCTGCTGTGTATCAGCGGTTGCCGTGACATCCTCTCGTGGAGTCCCGATGGCAAGACATTTGCCTATCTCGCTTCCGACGAATCGCTTTGGATATGGAACGCCGACACCAGGGAAGGCAAGAAAGTCGCCGACGATGTCGTGTTTTGCCGCTATTCGCCTTCAGGGCATTTACTGTTCGGTCAAAGAATCGGAGAGGTGCAGTTTTCCGTTTTCGCTTCAAGGCCGAAATCGATGTCTTCAAGCGAATGTTGGCTTCAGTCTATTGCCCCAGAAGATAGCGGCACCGAGATCGTCTCGGATGGCGCGCCATCGATGGGCACATCAGGCGACGGAAAGTTCTGGTATTACGCGCGACAAGACGAAGACGAGAGTGTCCAGCAAAGCGCACTGTGGGAGTACGATTGGAAGGAGAACAAGAAGGAACGGCTCTTCGTGACGCCCAATGAGTTGTTTCAGACCAGTGGCAATGCATCCGGTACAGCCGTCTTGTATGTCGCCATGATGCAGGACAACGATGAGACTTGCGTGCTCTCGGTGTATGACAAGGTAGCGAAGACTCATAAGGAACTCGACAAAGCGGCGAAGCGGATATTCTGGTGGCCGACGTGGCTGGATGAAAGCCATGTTTTGGCCATACCGGGAGGAAATGGAGAGGGCGATGACCCATTCGGAGATTTGACGCTCTACAATCTAGGCGATGGCTCAAAGCGCATCGTGAAGAAGGATGTCGTGGCGTACTACCAGCCGATCAGCCTCTCCCCGGATCGCAAGCGAGCGCTTGTTGCGATCTTCAGGCCGGGCATTCCGCAGGACTGGGCCAGCGCCTTGCAGGTCGCTAGTGTGGATATCGAAACCGGAAGCACAACCACGCTCACCGAGGAGGCTTTCGGAGCTTCGTTTGCCCAGTTTCGTCCGGCAGGCAATGCGATTGCCTTTTTAGGCACGGCGGATATCGATCACGAAATGTCCGCGCCCGCTATTCTCGATTTGGACACAAAGAGCCGCTCGCTGGTGTGGCGGACTGAAGACGAGCGTCAGTTTTCCATGGCCGAGGCCATGTTGGACGCGGGCCGGCGGCCCGAGGCGCTGTCAATGTTTGAGGAACTGTGTAAACGCGAGCCCGAATATGACTTGGCAAGTCGGGCATGGTACCGCGTGGCAGAGAGCCTTTTGAGTGAAGATGCCCCCGATTACGAGAAGGTGTATGCCGCGTGCTCCAGTGCTAGTCATGCTGAACAACTGAAGCCGCTAATTTGGAACAACGCGCAGCCTAGCGCCATCGATCCTTCAGGGGACTGTATTCGCACGTATTGTACAGACAAGGCACGCGAGCAATTCCAGTATGAAACTGACCACACGAGGGATCTTCGCGGAGTGCAGGTCCGATGGTCGCCCAATCGCCTGTTTGTGAAGATCGACTTCAACTCTTCATACGACCTGTATGGTGCGGCTCTTGCGGACACTATCCTGCTCTTCGATTACGATTCGCCGGAGAACGGCGCACGCGCCATTACTCCACTGACGGATTGGGACCACGGCGCCGAACGCATCGTCTATTTCCGCCATTGGAATACCGGAAATGAGTCGGGTCACTATGACATCCAAGTTCTCAACGAAGCAGGCGAGACCCGGAGCCAGATTCTGGGATCGGGATTTGATGGGGCAGAGTTTCCGCCCGTAACGATTGCGGAAACCATCACCAATCCGGATGGGGGAGGGTCGTTGGTTTTGTCACTGTCGCGTGAAGTCATGCGGTTCCCCCAATATACGGAGATTTTCATTCAAGTTTCCACGACCCAGGGCGGTGTGGCTGAACGGCTTGAATTGGAGCGGCCACGCGAGCGGCCGGGAAGCGGCAAGCCCGAGTGCGATATCGCGGATGCCTTCGGCGAGGAAAACACGCGTGAGCGGATCGATGCCGACCTCAAGGCCAATGAAGCGAATGCCGAGTACCGAGCCGTCATTCGGGGATATGCCGTCTCCACGCGCGCGCCGGAGCCCTAAATTGGTATGATTGATGGCTGGAGGAAATCTCTCACATGATCGAGTTCGCGATTCGGACGACTTCGCATTGCCAGTTCGTCAACATCGACCGGCAGGTGCAGCGCGCCGTGGATGAGGCAAACGTCAAGGACGGCGTGTGCGTTGTGTTTGTCCCGCACACGACGGCGGGAATCACGATCAATGAGAACGCCGATCCGGACGTGGTCGCGGATATGAAGACGATCCTCGAACGCGTTGTGCCGTGGGAGGGGGGCTATGCCCACGCGGAAGGAAATGCCGCGGCGCATGTGAAGGCCAGCATGATGGGGGCCAGTCGGCACGTGATCATCAAAGGCGGGCGGATTCAGTTGGGGACGTGGCAGTCGTTGTATTTCTGCGAATTTGACGGCCCGCGCTCGCGCAAAGTTTGGGTGCAGTTGCTGCGGTCAGAGTAACGAAGCCGCTGCGCGCTTCACGAAGATTCGGCGAGCGGGCCTCCGTTTGCCAGTCTATCCGAAACGAGTCTCGCCTCGTCGTAGAGAATCGTTTCGCGGATCTGTCTGGCCACGTCGCTGTATTGCCACTCGGTCGAAAGCGGGTGCCAGCCCGCGCCGTCCATGAGGAGATGGCACGCGCGCGCGATCGCGCCGTAGGCATCGTCGATTCCGAGATGGGGGAGAGGCAAGCCGCCGAGTACGGCGCTGGCGCCGCCGTCGACAAGCGCCCATAGCGCGAGGCAGAGTTCGGCAGGGCTGCTCCGCGACGGCAGGACGAGATCGCCGCACTGGATGGCGTCCCCGATGATCGACGCCATAATCTCGAATACGCGCAGGTCCGCGGATTTCATGCGTGTGCGCTGGTCCCCCGGGACCTTCTCCAGAACCGCTTCCGCGTCGATGATATGCATGACGCGCAGTTCGTCCGGAAACAGGCGGAAGAAGTGCTCCGTGGCCTCGCCCAGCGCCACCATGCGTTCGCGCGGCTTTCCGGAGAACTCCACGCTCCGCTCGATCATGTCCAAGCGCTTTCTGCTGTACCGAAACCCGAGTTCGGCGACCAGTTCTTCTTTGCATGCGAACCGGGCGTAGACGGTGCCTTTCGAAAACCGCGCCGCCTCCGCAATGCGGCTCATGGTCAGGCCGTGGTACCCCTCCTTGAGGAGCATATCCTGGGCTAACCGAAGGAATAGGCCGTCTCGCTGCTGGAGTTCGCGCTGTTTGCCTGTGACCGTTTTCATGCTTGAGCAGAGACTTCCTTGCCGGTTTTCGGGAAGCAGAGGGGGACAGGAGCCCCCCCTCTGCTTCGTTTGCAGTCAGGACAAAAGAGAGTGAATCAGCCTGGATTCTTGATCGAATTGACCGCCGACATAAAGCATCCAAAGAAGCGCGAGAACGGCGAGTCGCTGGGGTACTTGAGGAAGCTGACATGGCCGTCCAAATACAGGACGTTTCCACCACCAGGGACATGGTTGAAATTGCCAATCCAGTTGCCACTTACGTCATCGTGCATGACCCAGATTTCGCTCTGGGCTTGGGCGCTCGCGGCAGGATTGTTGATGTCGGACACGAGGAAGCGTTCGATCCCCTCGCGGAGACGATAGGCCGTAACCGATCCGTGCGAAATGTCCTTGTCGAATACGCCGGCATCGCTCGATGTTGCCCATGCAGTAACGCCCTGGAGCATACCGTTCATCGCGAGAGCGGCGTCTCCGCTCATGTAGCCAATTACGTTATCCGCGGTGATTGCAGAGTCGTTCTCCAATGTCGGGTCTGTCATAAGAACTTTGGGACTAAGCAGCCAGGCTATGTAAACGTAGGAGCGCGCATCGAACGCACACGGGTCCCATTCACCATCCGTATGCCAGTCTTCAATCTCTTGCTGGTACGTAGCATCCGAAGGGCATTCGAGGACGTTGATGTCGGTCAAATACTCCGGATAGACGGACAAGCCATTGGGTGCGGCACGGAATTCGTCGGAAGGCACACATTGGCTGGCTATAGCGCCGCGTGCCCACATTTGATTGGGTGGGAGCTTCTCACCCTTCGATTCCCCCGAGTACATCTTAAAAACCAAACCGACTTGCTTCAGGTTGTTTGCGCAGCTTGCGCGGCGGGCAGCTTCGCGGGCTCTGGCTAGAGCAGGCAGCAGAATGGCAGCCAAGATCCCAATGATTGCGATCACCACAAGTAGCTCGATAAGCGTAAATCCCTTGCGATGCATTGCTTATTTCCTCCCCCGTTTCGGATATTGATAGAACGCATGAACGCACTACGGAAGTTAGGCCAAGAATAGCCAAATACATGGTGGGTACAGGCTGGTCAAGCCTAGGAAATCTCCAGTCCCCCTTCTGATGTTGAATCTCCCAACTTCTCCCCCCGGGTCTTCTGGGAAAGG
>JBHEKO010000456.1:0-14974 GCA_041859475.1 Candidatus Hydrogenedentales bacterium | reverse complement strand
CCCCTGTGCAACATCCCATCCTGGGCAATCTCGACGTCGACGAATGGGCGCGCCTGCACGTTCTCCATACCGAACACCATCTCCGCCAATTCGGCGTCTGAATCGACATCTCTTAGCCGGCATTCAGTTCAAGCGTTCGTGCGTGCCTGTAATACGGTAAGGTCCCGCGTCGTCTTTGCAGGCAATGCGAAGTGGTTTCGCGAGTCTATTCAGCCGGCGGGCGAGCCATGGCAAACCACACTTCGTGCGCTTGCTGCAATTCGCGCACCTTATCCTTGTTGGACTCTGCGAGATTATTGTGTTCACCGGGGTCGCTCGCCAGATTGGCAAGGAAGAGGCCCTCGACGGTAGCGACGTTTCTGCCGTCGGAGGTGTCGTCTGAATTGCAGAGGAGTTTCCAGTCGCCTTTGCGGACAGCCCACCGGCCGTTCTGTTTTCCCGCCAGGAACCAGTGCAACTCATCGTGTGGCGTCGGGGCGTCTTGCGATTGAATGATGGGTACAAGGGATTGTCCGTCGATGTCGTCGTTGAGCAAGGGGGTGCCGCACAACTCGGTGATGGTGGGCAACCAGTCGCAGCCGTGGGCGAGTTGAGCGCGGACGCCACCTTCGGGGATGTGGCCCGGCCAACTGATGACTGCGGGGACGCGGATGCCGCCTTCGAAGAGGCTGAACTTCGCGCCGCGATAGGGGCCTGCATTGCCGCCGCCGAAATGGGCGCGTTCTTCGGTCGAGTGGCCGTTGTCGGACTGGTAGATCACAATCGTGTCCTCTCGCAATCCAAGCGTGTCTACTTTGGCCAGAAGGGTTCCGATACGTTCGTCGAGCGTGGACAGGAACGAGGCATAGAGGTCGCGCGGGTATGCCGCGCCGGCTTTCGCATAGGCATCCAACCATTCGGGTTCGCCTTGATAAGGGTAGTGTGGGGCGTTCGGCGCGAAGTAGATGAAGAACGGCTCTTGCTTATGTGCTTCCATGAATTGCCCCGCTTCCTCGACCATCAGGTCCAGGAAGAAGTGCCCGTTCTCGAAGACTTCCTTGCCGTTGCGGTACAAGTCGTGGCGATTGGGTCCGCTCCAGTAGAAAAAGTGCGAGTAGCCGTCGATGCAACCGCCCATATGCCCGAAGGAGTAATCGAACCCTTGCGCATTGGGGTTAGACTCGGCGTCCGCGCCGAGGTGCCATTTGCTGATGTGGGCCGTGGCGTATCCAGCGGCCTTGAGCGTTTCCGCGATCGTGACCTGAGGACCGGGCAGACCCTTGTTGCCGACGTTGTTTACGACGCCCGCGCGAAGCGGATATCGGCCCGTCAACGCTCCCGCACGTGAAGGGGAACAAATGGGCGACGGCGCGTAGAACTGAGTGAAGCGCGTGCCGCGTGCGGCCAGCGATTCCACGTTTGGCATAACCAGGTCTTTCGAGCCGAAGCTGGGCAGGTCCGCCGCGCCTTGGTCGTCGGTGTAGATGAGAATGACGTTGGGCTTGCGAGCCGTAGCCGCGCCGGCCTCGGATGAGATTCCGCAGAGAAGCGCAGCAGAAGCGGCAGTCGAAAGGAACTGGCGTCGCGTAAGGGCAGTGGAACCTGTGTGGGACTCTGGTCGGTTCATGGATGGTAGCTCCCCATTTCGGACGGACTACGGTTGCTCGGGGATTATGGCACGGGGGGGCGAAGCCTGGCCAATGGGTGTGAGCGTGGTGGATTAGAGCGAATAGAGTCCGTAAATGTAATCACCGGCTTGTTGGAAAGGACTTCGGAAGCATGGAAATAGTGTGCGCGACGCAAAAATGGAAGTGCGTGCGATGGAAGGGAAGTTCTGCTATGATGGGGTAAGTCATTAGCAGTCCTGGGTCCGATAGCGCGTCTGGTGCGTGGAACATTGTTGGAGGATACGCCGTGTCTGAAGTTGTCATTACATTAAGCCAAGACCAAATCGACTTCTTCCATCGCGAGGGGTATCTGGCGTTGCCGGCGATCACAACACCAGAGGAAGTGGCCCGGATTCGCGAGATTTATGACCGGCTGTTTGCGCAACGGGCGGGTCGAGACGAGGGAAACCAGTTTGATTTGGCGGGCACGGACGATGAGGGAAAGGAGGCGTCGTTGCCTCAGATCCTGATGCCGGTCAAGTACGCGCCGGAGTTGGAGCATACGCAGCTTCGCGAGAACGCGCTGGCCATTGCGAAACAGCTCTTGAGAGAGGAGGCGTCGCACCAAGGTGAGCACGCGATCATGAAGCCGCCTCGTCACGGGGCGGTGACGCCGTGGCACCAGGACGAGGCCTATTGGGACGGCGGCCTCGACTACAACGCGTTAAGCATATGGGTTCCACTGCAACCCGCGACGCTTGAAAATGGATGCATGCACTTCATCCCTGGGAGCCATCGCGCAGAGGTGCGCCCGCATCACACGATCAATAACGACCCGCGGATTCACGGACTGGAAGTGGATGAACTCGACGACTCGACAGCGGTGGCATGCCCGAGTCCGGCGGGCGGGGCGACGATTCATCCTTCGCGGACATTTCACTACGCAGGAGCAAACACAACTGACGCCCCGAGACGGGCATATATTCTGGGGTTTGGTACGCCGCCAGTGAAGCGAACGGAACCGCGCGAGTTCTACTGGAACACCGCAAAGCGGACCCCGCGCGAGGCGAGAGCGGCGGAGAAGGCGAAGCAACTATGAATTACACAACGCTGCCGGGCTGTTATGCCCTGAATACGACCTAGACTCTGTTTCCTCTCCTCCTCAGTCCCCGTAGCACTGTCCGGCCATCCTCGGCAGAACGCTTCCGAAGGTCTCCGCAGCGACGCGGGTTGCAGGAAACCAGCTTGAGTCGTTGCGGACGGAATAGTTCACGAATTGGACGTGGCCGTCCATGTGGAGCACGTTGATTCCCAGCGGTGTATGGGAGAACTCCTCTTCGTACTCGGAGACGCGGTCCCACATGACGGGGATGCCGGCCTGTCCTCCACACGTCACGCGACCGCTGTCCGGCCACTCTGGGACATCCAGCTCCAAATCGGTCGCCGTGGAAGACCATTGGGCGGATTGCGACTCAAAGAGCGCCCAGGCCGCTTCGTCACTGCACATCGCGACGCCGGTGTAGACATAGAAGAGTGACGAAACGCAGGCGGGGTCGGGGCCCGTGCTCCGTGCTGACTTCGAATCGAAAACACCCGAATATGCGAAGGGACTGTCGGGACAGACAAGCACGGAGAGGTCGGAAAGGTATTCTGGGAAGATTGCTCTGGCGTCGAGCATCCAGTTGTCGGACACAGGGCTCCGCGGAGGCCACAGTTCCCCTCGGGATTCGTTGGAGTACATTTTGCACGCGACTCCCACCTGCTTAAGATTCTCCTGACACGAGGCGCGCCGGGATGCATCCATGCCGCAACTGAGAACGGGCAGCATCAGAAGGACAAACATGACCAGGATGAAAATCGCGCCGCCGAACTCAAAGAGAAACCTGCCTAGACTGTGTTTGGGCATGACTGGACTTTCTCCTGCTCCGCGCCCATGGCGTTGGGCTTCCTGCGAGCTGCCCCCTTGAACTGGAGCCTCCGGAGTACTGGCGCGAAGAGGCAGAGTAGCGCACACGCAGCTCCAACGCCGGCGAAAAGTTGCATGGAGGGTGCGAATCGTTGGAATGCGATGCATGCGGCGCCAGCCAAGAACACAATCACCACAATGGCCGTCCACTTCTTGACGCGCAGCACAGTGCGCCCGACGAACGATACGAAAATGAATCCGGCAACGAGAATGCACGTGTCTCGTAACACGGCGATAACCCTGCCTGTCCACGCCGGACAAGTCTTCAGTTCGATGTAGAGCGGCTTTCCTTGGGGCGCAAGAACGCGCTCAAAGGAGTAGCGGGCGCCATCGAGGGGGACGTCGATGTCGACAGGCAACACGCCTGACACCATCGCCGCAGCGGGGGGCGTGCCCAGTTGTGCGGGGGGCAGAGGTGCGCCTTTGTAGCGCCCAGGGTCCGGCGTAAGCGTTATGCCTGGTCCGTTAATATCGCCAAGGAAGAAGCGTTCGACGCCTTCGCGTAACCGGTGGACCTCTTCCTTCTTCGATGCAGCGCGCGGACGAGGACGCGATGGCTGACCGGATTCATACGCGAACGACGGGGACTTTGTATTCCACCTCAAGTCGCCGTCACAACCGTAGAGTGAGCGCGAACGCGGAAGCATGACATCCCATAGCACTTCGCCGGCCAAGATGTTGGTTCCGGGCGCCGCGAGTCGTGCGGCATGACGCAACCCTCTGGCAGGTTCGATACGCTGCATATACACGATTTCCACAGGAAACGATCCAAGCCTGCGGTCCACCTCGACGGACTTGAAGAGAGGGACCACAATATCGCCGGAGGCAGTGTCGCGCCCAGGCTTCACAACCTGCCCCGAGACTTTCGCCGACCAGACCTCCGCGTTCGGATCGAGGGTTACGCGCAGGAATTGCCGGACGCTATTGCGAATATCATAGACGGCCCGTGTTACGACCATTCCGTCCTCCGTGACAAGCGTCGTCAGCACGGCGGCATCAATGCTCGAGTCGGGCACCGCGACATCGTCGAAGCGACGAATATCCGCGGACAGGGACCGTTGGCGATCTACTCCGCGAAAGGCGAGCAAAAGCGGACTCTGCGACAAGCGGTGCAGTTCGGCAGGCAGTTCACTTACATCGAGTCGAATGTACCCCTGAATGGTCTTGCTGGGCTGGATTTCTATGTTTCCTCGGGCGGACAGGCCAATGTAACCCGAGTCCCGGACGACGTCCAAAGCGCGCGCCTCAGGAATAGGGGCTACCTCATCTAGGTACGGGACTTCATAGTCGAAATTGAGCGTATAGGTATCCTCTACCCTGCAATTGGCCTTTACATCAATACGCGTGAGGTCGTTTTGAATCAGGGACTGCGTCCAAATGGACTGCACCGTGCCGGATTCTGAAGGTGCTTGGAACTCGACATTCAGTATAGACGCCGAAGCCGGAACGGCAATCCCGAGAGATTCCACCGCGCCCCGGAGAACAGTGAATCGAAGTTGGGTTTTGCACGAAACATTGTCCTCTGTAATTGTGACGAGCGTGTAGGAACTGCAAGTAAGACGAGGCTCAACCGGGGGAGGCGCTTCCGTTGGAAGTGTGATGGTGCTTGTCGCGAGTATTGCCACAACGTATGCGATGGCGGAGATCATCCGGTAACCCTCCCCTGTTGCATGAATGCCGTCTGGAAGCCGGCGATACAATCGTTACTTCCAGTACGACAAAATTTGGGAAAGGTTCATTCGGGTGGGCTGAGGAGTCTCTGGACTTTGTCCTGTACGGGGAAAGCTTCGTTCTGTCTGAGTAGGGAGACGTGGCCGTCCATGTAGAGAACGTTGTATCCGGCGGGCATGCGGGAAGACTTGCGAGGACCCCGCGTTTCGACAAGGACCGGGATACTTGCCTGCCGAACCGCATCCGGCATCAGGCGGGACTCCTTCCACGGGACCTGCATAGTGCTGGTTGGGAGAGCAGGAAATTGAATCGTTTGGAGGCCCCATTCAGGTATGTTGCCGTCGGCGGATAGAATCGTCACGACATATCTCGTACTCATGGCATGGCACAAACTGGCCCGTTCAAGTGGGTTCTGATTGGCTCGTACGCCCTTTCTTCTTGCGACTTGCGAATATCACACGTGTCGAAATCAAACATGAAGCCACTAGAGCGACAATGGAAATCATGAGTCCGTAACGAAAGCTAGCAGGTGAGAAGCGAAACTCGACGACATGTGACCCTTTAGGCAATACCACTCCACGGAGAAGGTGATAGGCGGGGAATATCTCGACCTCTTTCCCATCGACATACGCGTGCCAGCCGGTGTAGAACGCATCCGCCAAAACCAGAACGCAATCTTTCTGCGCATTTGCTTCTATTGTCACGGCGTTCCAAGACCATTTGGAAATGCGTGCATCGCCGGGAGACGCTCCGGTCGACTCTGGCAGTTGGATGCCGGTGGGTTGATCAATCCACACGACTGCAGCAGGGTCGAAGCCGGGGCCGTTCATGTACTCGTACATGGCATCGGAAGAGTCGAATTCCTTGACGTGTCCTACGAGCCGTGCACGTGGCACGGCTCGTGTGTCCTCAGCCACCTGCAGGTGATCCAGCGTCGCGAGGGCTTTGAAGCCCGTCGGCAATGGAACGTGCTCAGGAAACAAGACGAGCCTGCACGCCAAGACCGGCGCAACAGGCCCTTCCGGCAACAGATTCAATGAATCGAACAAAGGCGCAAAGCGCTTGGGGTAGACAGCGTCGTATCCGAAGAGCTCCTCAATTCCGTACAGCGGGGCATATCCCGGAATAACTCCTGCCACGTCGAAACGCACTCGAGCAGGCTTCTCCAAGTTTTGCAGATAGTGCGTCAATTCTGTGTCGGGGAAGAGGTTCGCGGAGGGCGTGGTCGAAAGCAACCGGTGTATGCCCGCTGCGTGGTCGCCTGCCAGCACGATGCACAAGACAGGCATGGCGCAGCGCAAGCGTGCACGATTGACCGCGCAACCGGTCAGCGTCAGAAAGCTCACGGCTGCCACTGCCAGAGCGAACAGTCCTTGGCGCGCGACATACCAGGGGAGATCGGGGCGCTCTTCAAGTGTCGCCGCGTATGCGGGCGAGATTGCGCGCAGAATCAGAAACGCAACACCCAACAGAATCGCCAAAGCCGACGCGGCTATGACGGGCTTGCGAAGTGAACGCAACGGATCGGGACTCTCCATCCATGTCTGATAAGATAGGCTCGCGGCCAATGGAAACGCGAATGCCGCGAAGGCGATGTAGTAGGCGGGACGCACGCCGCTCAGAACGGGCAGACGATGCAAGGTCTCCAGAATCGGGAGGTCCAAGGCAAGAAAAACAAACAGGGAGGAGACTGCCAACAACGCTCGAATCCGAGCGCGAACAGTGGCGTCCATGTTCAACCGGCCGAGGAGCAATAACACGCCCACCCAAACGGGAATGCCTGCGTATAGCATGCCCAGATACGTGTGATTCGTCTTCCCCCAGAATGTTCTCTCGAATTCCGTGCCCATGATTCGCGGCATCCACATGCTCAGCAGGCTCGAAATCGAATAGGTATAGTGTTGTACGCCATCCTCGACGAGACGGTCGATAAACAACTCTGAATGACGCAAGTATTCGAGGAACGGCAAGATCTGTACAGCGCAAACCGCGAGAGCCAGACTCATCGCGCCCGCTGCATACGTGCCGCAAACTGCAAAGCGCGAACGTGAGGCGCGGCCTGCTGCAAGCCGCAGCAACACGTAACAGCCAATACCCAGGTGCGCCATGAGAAGGGAAGACGGGTGTCCCGGAAGTATCATGAGCGTCGTGCCGAAAGCGAGAAAATGAAAGCCTCTCCGGTTGCGCTCCTCCAGCAAGTATTCGGCTCCCACGAAAGCGTATGGAAACCAAGCCATCACATCGGGCGGTGGGTAGTAGCACCAGAGGAGGCAATACCCCGCAAGCATGTATGCAATGGAGAAAAAACGCGCGGAGGCCGGCCTTAGTCCGATCACTCGGGCACACACAAACGCGTTGAATCCGCACAACCAGAACTTGAGGAGTATATAAAGCGTGGCCGCCAGCCACACATCATCGACGATGCGAAAGAGAAGTCGTGGCGGATAGAAGACCGACGCTTGAAACGTAGCGAGCAATGGAGACCCTGTGAACTGCAGTGGACTCCAGAGAGGCCATTCGCCTTGCTCGAAAGCGCGGTTGGTGGCGGAAAACCACACACACACGGATGTCGGCACTTCCCGTCCAAGGGGATTCTGGTCGGGAAGATCCACAGGCCGAAGATTCGTCCACGGCGCTTGATCGAAGAAATGCGCGCCGGGAATCAGGCGTTCTCCTCTGAGAAATGCCCCGGGAAAGATCAAGGCAAGAACGGCGATGAGAAGCGCCGCTTGCCCCAGGTACTCCCTTGTAACTCGGGCGACTCTCATCGCGAGACGTGCCAGCGGCTCTGGCGCAATAGAATCCATATCCCTAAGCTGCCCAGGATCGCGAGAGTCAGGACCGAGATGAGCGCGCCAACCTTGAACGAAGTGGGCCGAAACACAAACTCAACGGTATGCGATCCTTTGGGAACCTCAACTCCCCGAAACAGATGGTAAGCAGGAATGACCTCGACATCCTGTAAGCCGTCAATGGATGCCTCCCAGCCAGGGTAATACGCATCCGCAAGCACAAGCACTGCCGGCCGGGCCGCGTCAATCTTCACAATGACCCGATTCCAATCCCATTCCGTGATGGCTGCTGTGCCGGGAGCAACCTCGCTGTCGTCGGACATGTTGAGTGCCAGTGGAACATCCACCAACACTTCTTTGGCCGGATCCACCCCATGGGCCACCACATGCGCGACCATCGCGTCCGTCGAGTCAAAACTCCGCACGATAGAAACCAGCCGGGCGCGAGGCAAGGCGCGCGTATCCTTCGCGACAATCACTCCGTCTAGAACCGTCTCGATCTCGAACCCCTTGGGCAAGCTCGCTCGTGCCAAAGGCGAATCGAAGTACAACCGGCAAGGTATCGCAAAAGCCGGACGGATCGACTCCCACGCGTCGTGTGGAAATCGGGACTCTATATAGAATCGTTTTGGAATATACGCGTCGTATCCATCGACTTCTTCGAGACCATATATCGCGGGATATCCCGCCATGCGCAGATCCGTGAAACGAATGCGGTACGGATGACCTTTCGCCTGCAAGTACTGCGTCAGAGGTACATCGGGAAAGACAACTTCTCGCTTGGATGTGGGCTGTACCCCGAAGTTCGCCACGGACAGGTCCAGTAACAGCGCCGCGGTCACAATCAGCCCGCCAAATCTCGAAATACCGCGGCGCATGCAGGCCGCCGACAGGCAGGCCAGGCAAAGAGCAAACATGGCCGCTGTCCACACGATTTGCCTCTGCACAAACTCAGATAGGGTTCCGCCTTCGGCCTGAATTGGCAAGGAGTTGAGCTTGTCCAGGGAAACCAGGGAAAACAGCGTTCCTTCGCGCGCCATCACGCCGTCTAGGTAACTCAGATGCTCTTTGTCCAAATAGAAGTGGAAGCCCGTTGCAGTCAGGATGGCAAGACAAAAGGCAAGCGACGGCCCCAATTGCCGCAGCTTTCGGGGGCCGCTATACCAGCGTTCGAGACTGATCGTGGCAGTCAACGGCATTGCGAATGCCGCGAATGCATAGTAGTAGACCGGGCGGATGGTCTTGAGCAGCGGCGCTTCGTAGAGAAACGACAGCAACGACGGTCGGATGGTCAGAAGGATCGCCGCAAACGACAACACACACAGCCATCTTCGCGTGGCCTCGAGCGGATGATGGCCTCTCGTGGAGAGAGTCAGTACAACGCCAATCCATACGGGGATGCTCAGGTTCAGCATTGCTAAATAAAACGGCACAAGGTTTCCATGAAAATTGCCGTTCAGAAACGTGCCGAAATAGCGGGGGGTCCACTGCGCAATCAAGTCCGGAACTTCGTAGAAGTAGTGCAACGGCGAACTGTCGAATACCCGCTCCAGGGTCGAATCGCTCAGACTCAAGAATTCGGCAAAAGGGAGAATCTGGATCGCGCATGTCCCTACCGCTGCGGCTGCCGCCGCGGCGCCAATTCCGGCGGATTTAAGCGCGCCCGAAATGGATCCTTTGCCGGTCAGACGAACGACGAAATACAGACCGCCCAACACGCCCGTGGTCAGCGTATGCTGCGCCCCGCCGCCCAGCAGCATCAGAGTTTCGCCCAAGTAAGCGAGGGCAAATCCCCGTGCATGGCGTCCCGCAATAAGCGATTCAAGTCCCAGGAACAACACCGGAAGCCAAGCCATGGAGTCAGACGTCGGGTAACAACACCACGTCATGACGTATCCGCCCAGCATGTAGGCCACGGAAAAGAAACTCGAGAACGAGCGCAAAATACCCAGGGAACGAGCGCAGATGTAGGCCGTCATTCCGCATATCCACAGCTTCAGCAACATGAAGACGGTAAATGCCACATAGGTATCTGACAGCGCCAGAAACACCAAACGGGGGGGGTAAAAGATGGCTGTTTGAAAAACTCCTAGCAATGGCAGGCCGGAACACTGGTAAGGATTCCAGAGTGGCCAATTGCCTGCTTCCATCGAACGCTTGGTTAACGTGTACCACACGTTCGCCTGCATGGGTGTTTCCAGATACGGCGTCTGTGGGGTGAGATCCGAGGGGCGGTATTGTGCCCACGGTGGCGTTTCGTAAATGAAGTTTCCGGGAAACGCAACGTCCCCCCGCAAGAATACGCCGGGAAATGCAGGCACAAGCACCGCCACGAGCAGCAACGCCTGGAGCAAATAATCGACAACAAGTCTGCGCACGCCCATCGTTGCCGTATTCTGCCCTGGCTTGTTGTCAGTCATTGCGCTGCGAGAGATTCTGCTTGCTGCGATTCTCCAAGCACTCCCTCACGACGCTCAGGACCTTATCCGGAGTTATGGACCGCATGCAGTGGTTGTCGTTGCACGGAGATATGCGTTGGTTGAGGGGATTGACGCACGGGCTGCACACGCAGTCAGCTGCAATCACATGAACGTGGTCGCCCAAGGGTCCGAACAAGTTCGGAGTCTCGATTCCAAACAACACCACACTGCTAACCTCGGTCAACGACGCGAAGTGCGCCGGACCGCAATCCGCCGAAACAAACACATCCGCCAGAGTGTACAACGTCAGCAACTCTCGAAACGTCGTTTTGCCCGCCAACGAAAACGCTCGCGCAGGATCGATCCCATTGCAGATCGCCGCGACGGCGTCCCCATCCGATTCAAGTGCGATACAGAAGATCGAGGCCTCTGGGTAGTGCCCCAACAGGGCTTTGCCCAGTTCGACATAGTAGCCAGCCGGCCATTTCCGCATAGGCAGAATGTCACCGCAGTTGGGATTGAGCAGAATCAGGGGTGAGCCACGTCTGCCTCCCGCTATCTGTTGGAGCGTCTCGCTTAGTGCGGCACGCTCTTTCGGTGCGGCTTCGAATCGTGGCGGGATCAATGCATCGCGCGACACTTCGAATTGCCCCAGCGGGCACGTGCCCGGAGTCTCCTCAATGGCACGAACTTCGGCATCATACAATTGCGCTGTGTGCAGGTGAGGATTGTATTGAAGCTTGTGAGTCAGCAGGTCTCCGCGATAGGGCCCTTCCCAATTGAATCGGTGGAGACCCACGCGGATGCGTGCCCCCGAAAGGTAGGCAATCATCGGCGTAGCGCGCATGAAGAACTCGAGATCTACGGTGACATCGACCTTTAACCGACAAATGTCCCAAAGCCGTCGCGCGCCGTCGACCGCGAAGGTGACCAGAGAATCTCGCCGAATCGTGAGAATGTTCTGAGGCGGGATAAGTTGCAGGATATCCAAAATAGGACGGTTCTCTTCGAGCGTCAGAAAATAAACATGGTCACGCCCGACCATTGCCGCAGCCCGCTCTAAGGCCGACCGCGCGAGTACCGTGGCTCCCATTTCCGTGAGCTTCAGAAACAGCAGCCGCTTAGGCTTCTCGTTCTCGGATTTCCTGGAAGGAAGTAGATCCGTAACGCGTCGCAACAGAGTACACAGAAGGCACCCCGGTTTCCCAAGCCACTTGTCTATCTTCCCAAATGCCTCGAGGTGCAAACCCCTACCTCCGCCAGATGCGTTCTTTTGCTCCGTTCATACAGCTATTCGGCACCAGGAATGGTAGCCAAACATAGAGTCAATTGCCACTTTCCGAAGGAAAGGCAACCCGCGCCAAGTCGGCAAAGTGCGCCCCGCGCAAATGTAACGCAGCAAGCTCCAAGGACGGCGATTGCCCGGCTTCAATTGGCAACGTCAGTCTCGTCTGGCTCATTTTCGGCGGAAAGACTCATGCGTCTCCTGCCGCGAAACAACGCCCACACACAGCACATCGCAAGATAGCACGCACTTGATACTCCCGTTATCCACTTTCCCGCAAGTATAATTTGGGGAGCATACTCCAACCGAATTCGATGATGCCCCCCTGCTAGCGGTATGGCCTGAAACGCATAGTCCGCAGGTTGGATCTCGTAGTGTTCCTGACTGGAGCCCGTCAGTGCGTGCGCCTGCCAGCCTTTGCTGTAGGCATCCGTGATCAGCAGAACCCCGGGCGTTTCGAGGTGTACGTCCAGCGTCACTGAATCGGTCGACCACTCCTCCAGCGTCACCAGATCGGAGGCGCTCGACGAGTCCGTCGCGCCCGGCTTAATTGCAGGTTCAGACTCCAGGAACAGCGTCCTCCGCAAGTCGACAGTTTCGCCGGTCATATGGAGCAACACTTCCTTACTATCGGGAACCACTCGGTAGTCACGGTAGATCGAGAAGTGCGGATAGGGATCTCTCACCTGATACACGCCTTCAACGCCCCCCAACGGACTCGCCATCGCCTCCGGCCAGAAATAGACATACTTGACTCGCATCAGGCGAAACAACTCAGGTACTTCGACTTCGGGATAGGAGCCATTGCGAACGCTCCCTGTCTTGAATTTGAAGCGGAAATACCGTTTCGCCAATGCCGTCGGAAGAGGATCGATTATATTGGTGATCGCCGCCTCATACTTTAGATCCTGCTGATGCAGGGGGCCGCCAAGAGCAAACGTGAAGAACGTGACATACCGATCCAGCATCACAGGGTCATACCCCCACGGCGCCATCATGTTGATGTCCATGGGGTAATTGCCCCGCCACTGCTGATTGCTGCCCTTGGCCTGCATTGTGCGATAGTCGCCTGGATCAGTCGCGCGTAACGTCACAAGCTCCTCGCTGACCAGCGTTTCCGTGTTCACGATCACTCGCGAATAGCGCGAGAACAGGATTAACTCAAGAATGCAGAAGCAAACGAGGCCGATTCGAAACTTGGGAGAGCCCGGAGCCCGCAAGAACGAGTACCCGACGAGCACACACGTCAACGATGCAATAAACCCGCTTATGCACGCCACCCACGCGGATTCATAGACCGTTGTCGAGGTGATGCTCTCCCAATAGTAGGCTTCACCGGATTCCTCCATGCCCGCAATCAGCAGCCTCCACAATCCCGACGGCTCGTCCGTTAGAGATGGAAAGGACTGCAACACGAACGCGAGCAGCAAGAGAATCGCTCCGAGCGACCATGCAGCCGCCACGAAACGCGGAGAGCGCCGGTCGCTGCGCATGAACTCGTCTGCGCCCAAACCCGCCAACATGGCGGCGAACACCAACGCAGGCAGCAAGAATTTCGATGGTGCCCGAAAACTCGAGAATCCGGGCACAAGATAATACAACACGCTGAAGAACGGCGTGTACCGGCCCAACGCAGTCAATATCAGGACCAGCAACAACACCGCCGAATACTTCCTGGCGGATTGAGGAGCATAGATCGCCCCGTAAAACAACATGAACAGAGAACCAATTCCAATGAAGATGCAAACATCCCAAAGGCACCATCGCCCCCAATACGTGACGTGCACATAGTCGCCAAAAAATGCGGGCATCAATGCCGTCAGAAAGTTCTCGTACGGGAACGACCACGAAGACGCGAATTCTATCGAAGTCCCGAGAGAACGCAAACTCTCCCCCGTTGTGTGCACGCCGGCCGCCAATGGCGCCGCCGCTATCACCAAGGGAACCCCGGCGACAAGTGATAACGCCCCAACCGTCCGCACCTTCTTCTGAGAATGCACGAGACACAACCCGCTATATAGCACAACCGCGCACGCGTTGCAGAAAACCGACGGAGGATATCCCGCCAAGAGCTGCATCGATACCACAAGAATACCCGTGAAAATCCATCCTGCCGTTACGCGGAACGTAAGCTTGTCGACCACCAACAGAGTCAGTGGCAGCCAAGAAAAGACGGCAATCACGTTTAGCTGCCCCAAGTTGACCCGCAGACAATACGGCGCGCCTGCCATGACGATTGCTGCAGCCAACACCGACGCAAGCCAACCCGTTCCCCGATTTCGAATCCACGCCATCATGGAAAAGCCCGCAACCAGCGTGTGAAAGATCACTTCCGCATTGACAGCCTTGGCGGTCGAAAGAGTCGAATGCAGAATGGCATTCACCGGATAAAACATCGCCGATTGTATGTTGCCCACAAACGGAGCGCCGCAAAAGACATAGGGATTCCAAAGCGGCAAATGCCCCTTCAGCAACTCTCCGAATCCAAACCTCCGCCATGGAAGAAACGCGCCGCACGCGTCACCCACCACGTGAGAAACGATTGTGCCTGTACGCATGAAAAGCAAATCGCCGTATAAAAGCAAAGCAAATGACACCAAGCACAACGACGCATAGAGACCGTTGCTTCTCAATGCCCCTGCCCGGGCCTTCGACTTCCCGGCCGAATTGCTATGCTTGTGTTGCATTGGCGAATACCATCTTCTCAATGCGATGGAGGAGCCTCCGCAAACGCGTCCATGGCAGAGATCACCACCAACTTCCGCTTCCTCCATCCGAGTCACCCCAAAGACATTACGCCCGACATAGTAAGACCTACATCCTCACGGTACAAACTCCCGGCGGCATTTTCCCCATACCTATAACCATCTCCGACACATCCGGCCATGTGCATGAGACCTTTCCCCACCGCACCAATTTCCTGCGGTCAAGAACAAGAAGGAGAATGTCAATGCTGAACGCGCGGCGGACCCGTAGAAAGGCCAATAAATGAAGGGGTTTTCAACGCATTTCAGGGAATGGCGAATGGAGTGCGGTTAGGGATTCCCTCGAACCCCCGACCCCCTGCGTGCAAAGCACATGCTCTAGCCAGCCCTCCTGTGATACGTATGTTTCCAATGCGAGGGTCTGGGCATGGTTCACTTGGCCGGTTGGAGGAGTTCCTGGACCTTGTCCTGTACGGGAAAGGCCTCGTTCTGTCTGAGTAGGGAGACGTGGCCGTCCATGTAGAGGACGTTGTATCCGGCGGGCATGCG
>JBHEKO010000415.1:0-19425 GCA_041859475.1 Candidatus Hydrogenedentales bacterium | reverse complement strand
CACGCGCTACTCGACAGCGGTGAGCGGAACGCCGCCACCATCGTCGCGGCGGTGCGGACGGAAATGCAGCACGAGAACATAGACTACGTGGAGTTGGTTGACGCGGAAACGCTGGAGCCGCTGGATACCGTCCGAGGAACGATCCTCCTCGCGGCTGCGGCCAATATGGGCAAAGCAAGGCTAATCGATAACATCAAGTATAAGGTGGCATAACCATGTTGTTGACTATGATGAAGAGCAAAGTGCACCGGGCAACGGTAACGCAGGCGGAATTGAACTACGTCGGCAGCTTGACGCTGGACCTCGACCTGATGGAAGCCGCCGAAATCCTCCCCTACGAAAAGGTCCAGGTTCTGAACGTGCATTCAGGCGAACGCTTCGAGACGTATTGCATTGAAGGCGCGCGCGGGAGCGGCGTCGTCTGCCTGAACGGACCTGCCGCTCGCCTGGGACAAGTCGGCGACATTGTGATCGTGCTGACCTACGTTTTGGCCGACGCAAAAGAGGCAAAAGGCTGGAACCCCATCAACGTTCACGTCGACGCGCAGAACAAGATCGTCAGTATCGACCGCAAGCACGAAGCCAACTGAGGCTGAGGCCCAAGACTACGTCAGCAAGGCAACCCGCTTGGCAAGTTGCTTTGCCAGGGACTCCGCCGACTTCAGCCGGTCGTGCTGGACCATCACGCGCACGATCGGCTCGGTGCCCGACGCGCGAATCACGACCCGTCCCCCGCTCTGCAACTCCTTCTCCGCTTCACGGCGCACCTCGTTGAGGGCGTCCTCGCTCGGCCTCGCCTTCTCGCCGAGCGGAACATTGACGTGCGCCTCCGGCATCGGCTGATATGCGGCCGCCAGCGACGACAACGACTGGTCGCGTCGTATTAGCGTCGCCAAAATTTGAAGGCCCGCAATAAGCGCATCTCCCGTCACGTTGTGCTCAAGCATGATCACGTGCCCCGAAGATTCACCGCCCAACAGCAGGCCCTTTTCTCGCATGCCCTCGGCCACGTAGCGGTCGCCCACTTTGGTCCACAGGACGTGCCCACCGTAAGGTTCGAGTGCCCGCTGCAATCCCCCATTCGCCATGATGTTCGTCGCAATCGTCTTGTGTGGCAAGGTATCGCGCTCCAGCATGTCGATGGCCAGCACCGTGAGCAAAGCGTTGCCATCGAGCAGACGCCCTTCGTTGTCGGCCATGACGATGCGGTCGCCGTCGCCGTCGAATGCAATACCCAAGTCGGCTCGCTCGCGAATGACGGTTGCCCGCATGTCTTCCGGATGCACGGAACCGCAGTTGTCATTGATGTTCCGTCCGTTGGGCTTACAATGAATCGAGACGACATCCGCTCCCAATTCCGACAGACAGAAGGGTCCGACCTTGTAGTTGGAACCGTTCGCGCAGTCGCAGACAATCTTCAGTCCGTCCAGGCGCATGCCTTTGGGGAAGGTCGCCTTTGCGAACTCGATGTAGCGCCCCACCGCGTCGTCGATGCGCCGCGCCGTGCCGATACCCTCGGCAGTTGGACGCATGCTGTCGATCTCGCCATTGTGAACCAATCGCGCGATCTCGTCCTCCACCTCGTCGGCGATCTTGAATCCGTCGGGCCCGAAGAACTTGATTCCGTTGTACTGAAATGGATTATGCGACGCGGAAATCATGATGGCGGCATCGCACCGCAAGCTGCGCATGATGTACGAGACTCCCGGCGTCGGCAGCGGACCGACCAACAGCACGTTCACGCCCATCGAGCAAAGCCCCGCCGTCAGCGCCGTCTCAATCATGTAACCGGACAGCCGCGTGTCTTTGCCGATAAGAATCGTGTGCTGACGGTCTTCCTGCTGGAATATATAGCCCGCCGCGCGGCCCACACGCAGCGCTATTTCGGCGGTCATCGGCGGCACATTGGCCACACCGCGAATCCCGTCCGTGCCAAACAATCGGTCACTCATAAACCCCTCTTCCTAAAATGGCGTCCGTCATCTTGGCGACGCGCGCCATCCGCTTTACATCATGGACGCGCACCACATCCGCGTCGTTCGCGATGCCTATGGCAATCGTCGCCGCGGTGCCCTCGGTGCGTTCGTCCGTTCCCACGTTCAAGACCCTACCAATGGTGGACTTATTGGACGTTCCAATCAAGATGGGCCGTCCAAATCGCTTGAATTCGCCCAGCCTCCGCAGCAACTCAAGGTTCTGCTCCACCGTCTTTCCAAACCCGAAACCCGGGTCAATCCAGATTCGCTCTTCCTTCACGCCGAGCTTCACGGCAAAGGCGATGCGCTCCTCGAAGAACGCGCAAATATCATCGATAACATTCACATACTTTGGCTGAGTTTGCATGGTCTCCGGCGTGCCCTGCATGTGCATCATGACATAGGTGCACCCTGCTTCCGCCACCACCCCCGCCATCTCCGGATCTCCCCGGAACGCCGTTATGTCATTGATGATCGAAGCGCCCATGCGCAAGGCCTTGCGCGCCGTCTCCGCCTTGTACGTATCCACGGACAACGGAACACCAAGCCGCAGAATGCGCTCAATCACCGGCAGTACACGCCGCTGCTCTTCCTCCTCGCCCACGGGCGCGGCCCCCGGCCGTGATGATTCCCCCCCCACGTCCAAGATATCCGCGCCATCGCGCACCATGTCGCCCGCATGCCGGACGGCATCGTGAACGTCCGTGTGTAACCCGCCATCAAAGAACGAATCCGGCGTGACGTTTACCACGCCCATGACGAGGGTCTTTTGCCCTATGTTGGAAGGAGGCACGTGATACTCCCTTTTTCCGTAAGAATAGAGTAGCGTTGGAGCGGAGGAAGCTCAAGAAGATGACAGAGTAGATCTCAAACGCAACGACTCACGCAGATGGGTTTTGAGATTGGCCGGTCTCCTAATTCCGAGCTTTGAATAGACCAAGCGCGACCTCAATTTCCCAGTACACTTGAAATGTTCTCCGGATAGACAATCCTCGTCTTGGGACTCAGTGCGGACGCGACATGCCCCTTCTTGTCAGGCCGGCAGACTACATATGAACTGATGCTGTACCCCTTGATGGCCCCCGCAAGCCTTTCGGCAGGCCGCGCCATATCGGGCATTGGAGTCTGAGTCGCTTTTGCCTCCAGCAGCGCCAGCCGGCGATCTCCCATCGGCACTATGAAATCGACCTCAATGCCTTGATGTTCGCGAAAGTAATACAACGCCTTCGCCTTACCCGAGTGAATCTGCCATTTCAGGATCTCCGAGGCCACGAAAGATTCGAACACAGGTCCAAGGAAGACTGAGCTCTTGAGGCTGCTCACCGAAGTAATTCCCAAGAGATGGCAAACCAGTCCAGTGTCCACAAAGTACAACTTGGGCGACTTGGCAAGTCGCTTACCGAAGTTCTCATAGAATGGAGGAACTAGAATAATCTGGCCTGTAATCTCAAGAATGCTCAACCATTGCGAGATAGTCGGCACAGAAACGCCCAAAGGCCCAGCCAAGTCCGTCCTATTTAGGATCTGCCCGCATCGGCTTGCCAACAGCAATAGAAACCTGCGGAACGTGGACAAATCGCGAATCGACGCGACTGCACGCACATCCCGTTCGAGATACGTTTGGATATATGAACGGAACCAAGTCTCCGCCGCTGCAGGGCGTTGTATCACTTCTGGGAACCCGCCGCGAACTAAAGACACCTTCGGATTCTCGCTCAGTGCAAATGGCATCAATTGAAAGACGGCCGCACGTCCGGCCATCGATTCGGTTACGCCCTGCATGAGCGGAGCTTCCTGCGAACCTGTAATCAGCCATTGCCCTGTCTTTCGCGGATGCCGGTCTATCCGAGTTCGAATATATCCGAACAGTTCAGGCGTGTTTTGGATTTCGTCGAGCAGGACAGGAAGCGTTAGGTCTTCCAAGAATCCATTGGGGTCGGAGCGCACACGTGCGATGACATCGGGATTCTCAAGCAGAACATGGTTGATCTTTGGAAGCAAGTGGCGAAGTAACGTCGTCTTGCCTGCCCGGCGTGGCCCCGTTAGGATCACCGCGGGAAACTGCCGGACAGCCAATCGGAGTTGAATCTCAAGGTCGCGACGATTGTACTTCATGTTGTAATTTATAAAGTATAACTTTATAAATTACAAGCCCTGCCTGCACGGTTGCTTGACAGAAACACGGCCCCCAAACCGACGCCTGGGGGCCGTGAAATTGGACAACTGGAAACCTTGCCGCTACATCGTCACGCCGTACCCGGAACAATCTGCCCTGGGCCGAGGTCGCCGACCTCAGGTTCGTCCGGCAGGACTTTCGCGGGCGTGACGAACGCAGGCGGCTTCGGAGGAGACGGCGGAGGCGCCTGCTCTTTGGCCGGAGGAATCAAGTCCGCGCCGCCGTGCTTGCGGATGATGTCGTCGATTTCCTCCGCGTCGAGCGTCTCTTTTTCGACAAGTTCTTCGGCTATCGCCGTCAAAATATTCTGGTGCTCGGTCAGCATTCGCTTCGCGTCCGTGTACGCGTCCTCAAGCAACTTGTGGATGGACTTGTCGACCGCCGAGGCCGTCTCTTCGCTGAAATCGCGCTCCTTCACGAAATCGCGCCCGAGGAACACTTCCGTATTCGAACCGAAGGAAATGGGCCCTAGTTCGCTCATGCCCCACTGGCAGACCATCGCATGCGCCAACTCGGTGGCGCGCTTCAGGTCGTTCGAAGCGCCGCTTGTAAACTCGTTGAAGATAATCTCTTCCGCCGCGCGCCCGCCCATCATCATGCGCATGGTCGCCATGCAGTATGCCTTAGACATGCTATGCCTGTCTTCCGTCGGAATCATGCTCGTCAGACCCAACGACGGGCCGCGCGGAATGATGGTCACCTTATGCACGGGGTCGGCGTCGGGTATCATCCGGCCCACCAGAACGTGACCAGCTTCGTGATAGGCCGTGTTCCGCTTCTCCGCCGCGCTCAACATAAGGCTGCGGCGTTCGGGACCCATGAGCACGCGGTCCTTCGCGTTCTCGAAATCCACCATCGTCACTTTGTCTTGTTCGCGCCGCGCAGCCAACAAGGCCCCCTCGTTAACCATGTTCGCGAGGTCGGCGCCAGAGAACCCGGCCGTGCCGCGCGCCAAGGTATTGACCGACACGGTGTCGTCAACGGGCACGCCATTGTTCCGGATATGAATCCCCAGAATGGCCTCACGCCCTTTAATATCGGGATTGGCAACCACGATCTGGCGGTCGAATCGCCCAGGACGAAGCAGTGCCCGGTCCAGCACATCGGGACGGTTCGTCGCGGCCATCAGGATGACGCCTTCATTCGTATTGAAGCCGTCCATTTCCACCAACAATTGGTTCAGGGTTTGCTCGCGCTCGTCGTGGCCACCGCCCAAGCCCGCGCCGCGCTGACGGCCCACGGCGTCGATCTCGTCGATGAAGATGATGCACGGCGCATGCTTCTGGCCCTGTTGAAACAAGTCGCGCACGCGGCTAGCCCCGACGCCGACAAACATCTCTACGAAATCGGAACCGCTGATGCTAAAGAACGGCACATGGGCTTCGCCGGCCACGGCTCGCGCCAAGAGCGTCTTGCCCGACCCCGGAGGGCCGACCAGAAGCACGCCCTTGGGAATTTTGCCGCCAAGCCTCGAGAACTTCTTCGGGTCCTTCAAGAACTCGATGATCTCTTGCAGCTCTTCCTTGGCCTCGTCCACGCCGGCTACATCGTCGAACGTCACGACCTTGTCGCTGTGATTCACGAGGCGCGCCCGGCTCTTGCCAAAGGACAAGGCCTTGTTGCTGCCGCCCTGCATCTGGCGAAACATGAAAAACCAGAACACACCGAATATCAGGAGCAGCGGCACGATGCCCGTGAATAAGTCGAACCAGACCGTAGTCTCGCGGCCCACGATAGTCTCGATCTTCTTCTCCTGCATGATCGTTCTCCATGCCTCGGGGAAGATATCGCTTTCGATGGCAATGCTGGCCTGACCCTTGTACTTCTCTTTGAATTCAGCCTTGAATCCATAGAGATCCTCGCTTTTGGTCACATGCACCGGGCTCTTGATATTGTCCGCCTTGAGCTGACTCTCAAAGTCGGAAAGACCGAGCTTCTCGGTGCCGGTGCGACCCGTCGAAAACGTGGTCAGCAGCAGTACCAGGATGATCAGAACGACGATCCAGAGCGACATTTGCTTCAGAAAACCATTCATAAGAGAAGCAGTTACCTCATGTTACGGCAGGAAACCATAGCCCGCCGATTTAAGCATCTCGTATGATAACACACGGACAGGGGGTCTACAATCCCGTTGGCCGACTTTTGCAGTGCCTGTCTCAACAGTCTACCATACAACAAGATACGAATAGCGGAAAGGTTGCGATATGGCGAAAACACAAGCAATGATTCGAGTGGGGGTAATTATGGCGGGCGGGTCTGGCGAACGGTTCTGGCCGTTGTCGCGCCAGAACCGCCCGAAACAGCTCCTCCGGCTGACCAGCGAACACGAGTCCATGCTGGAAGAAGCGGTCAATCGGCTGCTCCCCGTGGTCCCACGCGAACAGGTCTACGTCATAACCAGCCGGGCGCTTGTCGCGCCTATCCAAGACGCAGGGGTGGCGATTCCCAAGGAGAACATCTTGGGCGAGCCGTGCAAGCGCAATACCTCCGGAGCCTTGGCCTACGCCACCGCGGCCGTCCTCGCCGCCCACGGCAACAAGCCCGAATCCGTCAGCATGGCCGTTATTACCGCGGACCATCAGATTGGCGACCCCGCCCTCTTTTGCCAGACGGTCAACGCAGCCCTAGAACTTGTCGAACAGGACGACGTACTGGGGACGCTGGGGATCACCCCGACACGCCCCGAGACTGGGTACGGCTACATTCAGATCGCCGCCCCCCTCCCCCATCGCGCTTCAGACGCGTCTCCCGCTTTTTCCGTGCGCGCCTTTCACGAGAAGCCCAACCGCGAGCGCGCCTTGGACTTCATTGCCACGCAGCAGTACTACTGGAACAGCGGCATGTTCTTTTGGCGGGTCTCTACCTTCCTGGAAGAACTCGACGCAATTCGCCCCGACATGTCCGAAGCCATTCGCGGTATGACGCAAGCCTTGACGGCGGGAAAGCTTGACCAGGCAAGCGCGATTTTCGAATCGCTGCCAGACATCTCCATCGACTATGCCCTCATGGAACACGCGCGCCACGCCGTCATGATCCGGGCCGATTTCCCGTGGGATGACGTCGGCTCCTGGCCCGCCCTGGAACGAAGCTACCCCATGGATGCCCAGGGGAACGTCGCCGTGGGCGACCCTGTCCTCATCGATTCCAGAGGCTGCATCGTCTACAACGACATCGGCCCCGATGCCATGGCCGTCAGCGTGGTCGGAGCCGAAGACCTCGTCGTCGTGGTCACAAAGGACGGGATCCTCGTCACGCCGAAAGACCGGTCCCAAGACGTGCGCCGTGCCGTCGCGGAACTGAAGCAACGCGGAGCGAAGCAGGTCTAGCGCCGATAGATCACGCCGCCTACGAAAGCCCGGCTCAGGACGCGGGCATGCAGGGGGCCGATTTCGCGGGATTGAATCAGGTCGAAAAGCGGCCCGACTCCCCACGCGAACAGCGTGCGCGCAAATTCGACCTCCGTCGGCTGGCCATTCACGATCCGCGTCTCGGGGTCGTGCGTGTGAACCACCCATGTGTTGCCGCCGACCGGGAAATCGTCAAGCTCGAAGGGTTGGTCTTCTTCCGGGGTCGCTCCCAAGAAGACGATGCCTCCGATATTCTTCAACTGGCCCGTCGTGTAGTACAGATCGAAATCCTGTACGAGCAAGTAGATTGGACTGAATTCATACGACGCCTTCGGATACTCGGCGGCCTGAATGGCGGTAGCTCCCGCACCAACGGCCGGCAGGTTGGAGTAGTCCGCGTAATCTTCGCTGGCATACACCACGCCGTCAACTTCAACGACGAAGAACGTGGATTCGGCGCTATTCACTAAATTCCTTCTCTTCAAATGCCACACGGTGTACGTGTTGATTGTGCTGCTGTCCACCACCGTGTAGGACAATTCATCTGCAAAGGAGTCAAAACCGCCGTGAGGTGTCTTCTCCGCGAATGTCCACGAGTTGCCGATGGCCATGGGCCAATAATTCGCGAATGTGTAGGGGTCCGGTTCCTGGGCCGGCGGAGCGGGAGCTGGACATCCCGATACGGATACAAACAAGATGCAGATGAACACCACATTCAAAAGCGTACGCGCGCAGGACACCATGAGATAGACTCCTCTGCTTGCCAAGACCAAAGCAATGCACGAAAAGCCTAGCATTGATTGACCATGAATGCCAAAAGTCCGGGTGGCCGGGGTTTCTGCGTGGATAGTCAAGTCAGGCCAGAGCGACAATCGCCGGAAGAGCAATCGCCCGGCGGCAAGCAGGCGTTGAATTCCTGGGGAAGCGCTCCTATGATCCGGCGCGGCACCCTAACGAGAGGAAATCCATGTCTACGTCGAACGATACAACAGTCCATATGATTGGTCACGGGCACATCGATCCCACATGGTTGTGGCGGTGGACCGAGGGATACGAAGAGGTCCGTGCGACGTTTCGCAGCGCACTGGACCGCATGAACGAGACGCCGGAGTTCCGGTTCACCGCGAGCAGCGCCTGTTTCTATGCGTGGGTAAAGGCGTGCGATCCGGGACTGTTCGACGAGATTCGAGCTCGGGTCAAGGAAGGCCGCTGGGAGATCGCGGGCGGCTGGTGGATCGAGCCCGATTGCAATATCCCTTCCGGCGAGTCGTTTGTACGCCAGGGTCTGTACTCGCAGCGGTTCTTCGAGCGGGAATTCGGCGTGCGCGTCAAGGTTGGGTTCAATCCCGACAGTTTCGGCCATGCTGGGACTTTGCCTCAGATCTACAAGAAGCTGGGCATCGACTTCTACGCGTACATGCGCCCGGACCCGGTTACGGAAATGCGCTATCCCGAAGGTACGACTTTTTGGTGGCAGGCGAACGACGGGTCGCGCGTGCTGGCCACGACAATCCTCGAAAGCTACAACGCAGACGAAGAAACGTTAGAACGGGCACGCCGGCTCGCAAAGAGTCCGTATCTGAACGAGGGACAGACGGAGGTCCTCGGGTTCTTCGGCGTGGGGAATCATGGCGGCGGGCCGACAAAGCGGGCGATTGCGCAGATTCAGGAAGCGCGGAAGAACAAGAAGCAGCCCAACGTGGAATTCTCGACCCTGCAACGGTACTTCGAGTCGGTGCACGAGAATACAAAGAAGAGCGCGATTCCGGTCATCGCGACGGATCTGCAGCATCATGCGCAGGGGTGCTATACGACCCACGCGGAGGTTAAGCGCCTAAACCGCTCAACGGAGCACGCGCTGATGGCTGCCGAACGGTTCGCAACGGCCGCATGGCTGGTGCAGGATCATCCGTATCCCAAAGAGGTTTTGGAGAAGGCGTGGAAGGACCTGCTGTACAACCAATTTCACGATATCCTCGCGGGGTCGAGTCTTGAGTCTTCCTACGAAGACGCGCGCGACCAGCTTGGCGCTGCGCGCCACGCCGCAAATGTCGTGCGCAACGAGTCTATTCAGGTGATCGCACGTGCGGTCGACACGACTGCCGAGGGAAACACGATCATGGTCGTGAACCCGTTGCCGTGGCCTGTGCGGCAAGTCGTGACCGCGCCGCCGGTCATCGCGCGAACGTTGGAGACCCCGTTGCACATCGTGAACTCGGAGAACACACCCGTGTTGTGTCAAGAGGTGCTCGATGAGCGCATCGGAAGCACGGCGCATGTGTTCACGGCGGAAGTCCCCGCGCTTGGCTATCGATGCTTTCACGCACGGTCCGGGGCAAAGAAAGTGAAGCCGGAAGGCAAGCTGAAGGCCGGGCGCGACTTCCTCGAAAACAAGTGGTGGCGAATCGAGTTCGATCCATACCAGGGCCACCTCAGCCGGCTCTACGACAAGAAGCGCGAAATCGAAGTCCTCAACAAGGGAAATGTCCTTGCGGCGCTGGTAGACTCGTCAGACACGTGGGGGCACGATACGCTGCAATACCGGACAGAAGCCGGGCGTTTCGGTAACGCAGCGCTGTCCGTGCTGGAGGAAGGACCGGTCCGTGCAACGGTGCGAGCGCAGTCGCAGTTCGGCAAATCGTGCGCGGACACTTTCGTGTCGCTGTACCGGTCGACGGACGCTATCGATTGCGTGTTTCGAATCAATTGGCAAGAACGCCACACCATGCTCAAGCTCGGATATGAAACGCGGATCGAGCAGGGCGCGGCGACCTACGACACGGCGTATGGATGTCAGGAGCGCGGGACGACGGGGAACGAAGAACCGGGCCAACAGTGGTTCGATCTGACCGGCAATATCGAAGGCGAAGCGTACGGGCTGGCGGTGATGAACGACAGCAAGTACGGATTCGATGTTATGAGCGGCACCATGCGTGTGACGCTGCTACGGAGCCCCGCGTACGTGCACCACGATCCTGCCCGTTACGACGCGTCGCAACCGTTTGCGATCATGGACCAGGGGTGGCACACGGTTCGCATTCGGTTGAGGCCACACGGCGGGACGTGGAAGTCGTCGGACGTCTGCCGCAACGCTTGGGAATTGAACGAGCCGTTGCTTGTCCATGTGGAATCGGCGCATCCCGGACGCTTGGGGCCAAGCGAATCCTTTTTGGAAACCGAAGCCCCGAATGTTCTATTGAGCGTCTTCAAGAAGAGCGAGGACGGCAACGACGTTGTTGTGCGAGGGTATGAAACCGCGGGAAAGAAGACGGAGACAGTGCTTCGCTTGCCGCACGCCGACCGCTCCGTCCGCGTTGTCTTTGATCCACACGAAATCAAAACGATGCGATTGGGACGCGAGCGAGGTGCACCGATCGCGGTGAATCTCCTCGAAGAAACACTACGATGACCAACACAGCCGATGGCAGTGAACCACCTCGCGAAGTGGAGGCCGACAGCCCTCAGGCAAGAAAGAAGCGCGCGAGAAAGGCGCTCAAGCGATTCATGGGCAACATGCTACTCGTCGCGATATCGCTTGGCATCGCGGTTGGGTTGGGCGAGGCCATGTTGCGGCAT
Organism: Candidatus Hydrogenedentales bacterium; assembly: GCA_041859475.1. Taxonomy (GTDB): domain Bacteria; phylum Hydrogenedentota; class Hydrogenedentia; order Hydrogenedentales; family SLHB01; genus JAIBAQ01. The sequence continues at coordinate 8,350 of JBHEKO010000415.1, read as the reverse complement.
CGGTATGCCCACATGCTGTATACGCCAAGGGCCGAGGTCGCAGTCATTCAGCAATACTTGGCGCTGAACGATGCCATCGGTTTCACGTGGTTTCCCGATATCGATTTCGGGAAACACATTGTCCTCGGCAATTCCGATGTGGAACTCGATCCCCTGTCGACGGATGAGTTTGGGTTCTGGAACCATCCCGAGGCGATTGCCGAGCGCCGGTCGGGGCATGCAATCGACGTTATCGGATTGGGCGACTCGTTTATGGAGCACGCGACATTCCCGTTTTTCGAGATGTTTCGCGAGCACAACCTCTCGTACTACAGCATGGCGATTCATCGTCAGTGCCCGCCTCAATACAGCACGATTCTCAACGACTACGCGTTGGCGAACAAGCCCAAGTGGGTAATCTTGGGCTTATTCGAGAACGACTTTTCCGAGACTACCGACTACGACGATTGGCGGCGCACGGACCTGGACTGGTTTTCATACCACTCCGGGACGTGGTGCGGTCCATCGCTCGGTGTCGACAAGAAAGAACGCTTCGCGAAGGTGTATTTGAAAGGGTGGTATGCTTTCTATCGTGTGTTGTACGCGAAGGTCCGTGGTGAGCGAATGAGCATCGGCGGGCCGACTCCCTACGAAATGAGCCGCGTCCACGAATGCGTGTTACAGGCGGTTTTGACCGCGCGCAACCACGGGGCGCGTCTCATGCTCGTGCTGATCCCAAGCAAAGCAACGACACTGAACGGCCTGACCAAAGAGGCGGAGTGCTACGACGAGTTGATGCTGAATCTCAAGGAGTATGCGATTCCGACAGTGGACTTGCGGCCCATCTTTCGAAGCCACCCGAATCCGAGCAGCCTCTACTACGAAAAAGACAGCCACTGGAACCGAGAAGGCATTCGCGTTGCCGGCGCGGAAATTCTCGAGAAGATGGAAGTACAGACCCCATGATTCTGGAAGATATTGAACAGAAGTGCTTGAGCTACTTGAAGCAGGTGACCCGCTCCTTGGTGCCGTTCGAGCAGTTAGTCACGTACTTGCGCAGGCAGGATGAATTGGGTCCATTCGACGAACAGGACCTGCTCGATTTTCTGAGAAAGCACGAGCTGTTTCAGGTTATCGAATCGCCGACCGGAGCGCTTGGTAACGACGCGTCTCGGAAGCTGAAAGAAGCAGGCTTCAATGTGGGGCCGTCCGTAATCCTCGTGACGCGAATTCCACCGGCGCGCGAACTGGCGGCCCAGTTCGACGCGCAGATCGAAGTACTCGTGGACGCGCTTCAGCGGGCGCTTCAGGAAGCCGAACTGAGCGGAGACGCAAAGCGAGTTGGCGACGTGACGAGCATGATTGAACGCGCGGAGAAACTGCGTGAGGTATTCAAAGCACTAGAGTAGAGGTTCAAGCGGCTCCATCTTCGCTCTATGTACATTCAACGCACGCCACTCTCTCCTGTGTTCTCGTACCACACCACGTTATTCGTGGCCGCGCCCCCCACGATGATATCGGCACGGCCATCTTTGTTGAGGTCCGCAATGACGATACCCGAGACGGCAACGCCGCCTTCGTCGACGGGGGCGCGCTCCCAAGCTTCAGTCTCTGCGGCATGCCGGTACACGTAGAGGCCATACGGCGCGCCACGATACCCGGCGACAATTTCGTCGGCCCCATCTTGGTCGAGGTCGGCAATGGCGAGGCCGTGACCGTCGTTGAACGAATTGTCGATGACGGAACGTCGCCACGGGTCCTCGACCATCCTGACGGCGTTGTACACAACAACTTCGTTGCCGTGCCAAGGTTCGATAGCGGCAAGGAAGCGTGCGCCCGTTGGCTTCAGTGCGCCCATGCCGGCCTCGCTCGCCCCCTGCTTCGGTTGGTCCATCCGATTGCCGGACCCGAAGCGCTTCTTGCTTATGGCCTGCGCGGCAGATTCGTATCGAAACAGGTGAATGCCGTCGAAACTCGCGGTTAGGATGTCGTCGCATGCATTGTCGTCCCAACGAACGATGGCCATGCCATGCGCGGTCGTAAGGGCGTTGTCGAGTTCAATGGTTGGCCACGCCTCTTCTTTGGGGTTTGCAGGAACGCGATAGGCGACAAACCGCACGCCCGTGGTATGGTCCGGCGCTTTGGCCCCAACGCCGATTATCGGAAGCACCACCAACTCACCTTTGCCGTCGCCGTCGAGATCGGCCCAGCGAACGCGATGCGCCGTCGGGATAGCGCCTATTGGATGCCTCGTCCATTCTTGTTGTGTCGCGGGATCATCGGGGTGCTCGAGCCATTCCACCGTGCCGCCCGTGGTAGAGTTGTTCAGGTCGAATTCCGAGGCAAGCGCCAAATCCTGGTCGCCGTCGCCGTCGACATCGTAGGGGGCCATATCGATGTTCAATTTGGTCTGCGTGGTAACCGTGTAACGTTGCCAACCCGGATTTCGATACCAGACCAACTGTGACGGTGCGGTCGACAAGGCGACAACGTCCTTCATGCCGTCGCCATCCATGTCCGCGACGCTGACTTGGTAACCATTTTCAAAGGTAGAATCGATAGTGTGCTTCGCAAACACGGGAGGACTCGCGATGGGCGGCGGTACGACCGGCGTTTGTGCCCAAGCTGCGGCATTGATGTATAGTGCCGTCGTGAGCACGCAGTGTAGAGTACGGCTGGCGGTGTTCATGTGCACGATTCCCTTGAATTTGGTTCTTCGGTGCATCGAGTGTACACGGAGCCAGCGGTAGGTGCACGCGCAAAAGCGACTTGGCTAGAGCCAATCTCTACACATCGAGAGGTGCGACATGAGAATGCGGGTTTCGGCGGTCCAATATCATCTGCACGGGATCGACTCGTTCGATGCGTTTGCGGGGCAGGTGGAGCACTATGTAAAGACCGCGGCGGAGTTCGGAGCGGAATATGTAGTCTTCCCTGAATTCTTCACAACTCAGCTCTTGACAATTCCCGGGGTTGGGGACAGAGGGGCATCGGTAGAGGCATTGGCAGGCTTCACCGAGCGGTACCTGGAACTTTTTGCCGCGATGGCGCGCGAGACGCGGTTACACATTGCGGCAGGGACGCACGTCGTCCGGCGAGGCGACCGGCTGATGAACATGGCGCATTTGTTTCATCCGGACGGGCGCACCTCCGAGCAACCCAAGCTGCACATTACCCCGACGGAACGAGACGAGTGGGGAATCGTGGGTGGTGACGTGCTGCACGTGTTCGATACGGGCAAAGCCAAGGTTGCGTTGCTCACTTGCTATGACATCGAGTTTCCGGAGATTGTCCGGATGGCGGTAGGTCGCGGCGCGGATGTCCTGTTCTGTCCATCGTGTACGGACGACCTCCATGGCTTCTATCGCGTGCGGTATTGTTGCCACGCGCGGACCGTGGAGAATCAGGTCTATGTCGTAACGGCGGGCACAGTGGGTTCGTTACCGACGGTGGACTTCATGCGCGCCAACGTAGGACAGGCAGCGATCCTTGCTCCAAACGACATCTGTTTTCCGCCGCGCGGCGTGTTGGCAGAGGGCGAATTGAATCATGACATGCTGGTGACGGCGGACCTCGACCTGGATCTACTGCGCGAGGTGCGCGAAAAGGGTTCCGTGACGACATGGCGGGACCGGCGGACGGATTTGTATCCGGATTTGGGTGCGGCACAATAATCAGGGCCGGAATTGCCTTGTAGAATTCGGGGACATGGGAGGCCTTTCACGAGCCGCCCCGAGTTGGTATCATTCACGGTGTTGTGTAAAGGGCTTGGGAAGCGAGAGGAACGGCCTCGAACCATGTATTCGAAGGAGTTGTACCTCTTTAAGGACGAGCGGCCGGTTCTTGCCGTGATCCGAAACTACGGCCCGCCGGACTTCGCCGAGTTGATTCGCGTGCAGGAGGAGAGTTTCCCTCCCCCGTTTCCTTCGGAGTTGTGGTGGAACACGACCCAGTTGGGAAATCATGTGCGGCTGTTTCCTCAAGGGGCACTGTGCGCGGAAGTGAATGGCGAAATCGCGGGTTCCATCACGGGGTTGGTTGTGTCGTGGAAACCGGAGGATCCGGATCATTCATGGTCGACGATAACCGACATGGGGTACATCACGAATCACGATCCGAACGGGAATACGCTGTACATCGTGGACATCAGCGTAAGGCCCTCCTTTCGAAAGCTCGGGGTCGGAAAGGCATTGATGTACAGCATGTATGAAATGGTCGTTGTCGAAGACCTCGATCGCTTGTTGGGCGGCGCGCGCATGCCGGGGTACCGCGCGCATGCTGATTCGTTTACACCGGAGCAGTATTTGGAGGAAGTTATCAAAGGGGCCGTACATGACCCTATTGTGACCTTCTTGATGCGTTGCGGGCGGACTCCAATTCGAGTCATACACGATTATCTTGACGATGAGGAATCGGGGGACTGCGCCGTGCTGATGCAATGGCGAAATCCGTTTCGTGCCGAGGGGAATCCCCCCGTGCAAAGGAATTGAGCATGGACTTTATTCGAATCACGTCCATAGAAAATCCGCTCTTCAAAAGCATGCACGAGCTTATGCAAAAGGTGTTTCCGCCGGAGGAAGTGCTGGCATTTGATGCATGGCGCGACCCCCTGGAGGATCCGGCCATACGCGTATGCGTGGCGGTGCATGACGGCGGCGTCGTGGGAGCGACGGAATACCGCTACTACGCGGATTTTCGCGTGGCAATGACCGATTTCACCATTGTAGGGAAAGCTGGCCTTGGCATCGGCCGGTTCCTTTTTATGCGACGCCAGGCGGATATCGCGCAATGGGCCGAGCGCCAGGCCTCGGCGCCGCTGGGCATGTTTGCCGAAGTGTACGACCCGTACCGGGCGGAAAAGCATGCGTTTGGCGGAATCAAGGTGATGGATCCCTTTGTGCGGCGCGAGGTCCTGTCGCATCTTGGGTACAGGCGCCTTGAGTTCCCGTATGTTCATCCGTCGTGGAAGAACAACGGAGCCGCCGTAACGGAACTGGATCTGTGTTTCCTGCCAAAGGACGAGACGTTGCAGGAGTTGCCTGCGGATGTCGTGGCAAACTTCTTGACGCGGTACTACGCCGTGTTGCCCAATAAGCCGGCGGAGTGGCGCGCGATGCTTGTTCAATTGCGCACGCAGGAATTCGTGCCTCTTGCTCCTCTCTGACGCGCTACAGACAATCAGGGGGATTGCATTTTGGGGACGGCCCTAGCCCGCCCCTTTTCAATCCGCCGTCAATTGCGTATGCTGGCGCAGACGGGCGACCTAGGGGAATCGACAGGGGGAATCGGACGATGCCGGACGTTGAATCCAAATGTAGACGGGTGCTGGCTGCGTTGAATCACGAAGAAGCGGATCGCGTGCCCGTCGGCGACTTCTTCTGGACGAACTTCCTCAAGCGATGCAGGTGCGAGCTGCGTGACGAAACGGGACACGCCTTGGGTGACCACTTCGATCCCTATGCGTACTGGGACCTGGACGTGGCGGTCGTGAATCCTAACATGGACCCACGCATTCAAGGTGTTCGGCTGATTGAAAACTCAGACATGCAGAAGGTCGTGACCACCGGTTTTGGGGCGACCATCGTGCGCAAGTCGGTGCACCCCATGCCTTACTACGCCGAATTCGCGACGCAAACCTTCGACCAGTTTGATGCACTCCACTTTGACGACCCCCGCGACCCGCGCCGCTACTTCGAATCGATCGACGATCAAATCAATAGCGTGGGCGACGATTTGGTCATGGGGTATCCCTCGTTTGCGGAGCGCGTCAAGCATACGGCGCAGAACTGCTGCGTATTTGGAGGCGTCTGCGAACCGCACGAAATGGTGTGGCGCATCATGGGCACCGAAAACGTGCTTATGAAACTCGCCGAGGACCCCGACAGGATGGGACGGATTCTAGAACGGCTGGGCGATTTCCTGGTGGGCATCGTCAAAGGCCAAATAGCCGCGGCCGACGGACTGCTTTCCGGAGTGTATGTATGGGGGGATGTCGCCTACGACCGGGGTATGTTCTTCTCGCCCGACATGTGGCGGGAGTTGTACAAGCCGCAAGTGAAGCGCATTTGCGACGCAATTCATGAAGCGGGGCTGAAGGTCGTGTATCACGGGTGCGGCAATGCCTCGGCGGTGTACGAGGATCTCATCGACATCGGCGTGGATGCGTACAATCCCCTGGAAGCAAAAGCGGGATTGAACGTCGTGGAGCTGAAGAGGCGCTTCGGAAACCGGTTGGCATTCATCGGAAACATCGATGTGCGGGTGCTGGCGACGAATGACCGCGACTTGGTGCGCCGCGAGATACTCACAAAACTCAATGCAGCAAAGGGCGGCGGGTACATTCTCCAATCCGATCACTCCATGCCGGACAATGTTTCTCCGGAGACGTATTCGTATGTGGTGGCTCTGGCGAGGGAGTATGGCGTCTATCCATTGGCGTTGGGCGAGTTCGATGTACCGGTGTGAGGCGGGGGCAATATCATGAAACGCTACGGAAGTGTGATTCGCGTGCGACCGGAGAAGCTCGAGGAATACAAGCGTTTGCACGCAGCGGTGTGGCCGGGAGTACTCGAGAAGATTCGGGTCTGCAACATCCGGAATTACTCCATCTATCACAAGGACGGTTTTCTCTTCAGCTATTTTGAATACGACGGCGATGATTTCGATGCAGACATGGCAAGGATGGCTGCCGATCCGTTGACACAGGAATGGTGGGCCGTGTGCAAACCATGCCAGGACCCGCTGCCGACGCGCGACGAGGGCGAGTGGTGGGCCTCCATGGAAGAAGTGTTTCACTGCGAATAAATCGCAAAGGGGGGGCGATGCAGATTGAACTACGTGCAACGAGATGGGCCGCCTATGTTGCGCTTGCGTGCGTACTTGCAGGTGCGCCGTTGTTTGCCCAGGACTTGCTAACGGCAAAGCCGGAAGCCATGAAATGGTGGCAAGAAGCCCGCTTCGGCCTCTTCATTCATTGGGGGCCGGTCAGTCTGAAAGGCACGGAGATTGGCTGGTCGCGCGGAGGTGAGCGGCGCGGAACAGGCGGCACCGGAGAGATTCCTCTCGACGTGTACGACAACCTCTACAAGGAATTTAACCCGACGGAATTCGATGCGCGCGAATGGGTGGCCATGGCGAAGACCGCTGGAATGAAGTACCTCGTATTCACCTCGCGCCACCACGACGGGTTTTCGATGTTCGACACCGCGCTATCGGACTACAAGATCACGAACTCGCCATTCAAACGAGATGTCGTGAAGGAATTGGCCGACGCGTGCCACGAGGCAGGAATGCCACTGGGGTTCTACTATTCTCAGCCGGATTGGCATCACCCCGACTATCGAACGGAGAATCATGCGCGGTATCTTGAGTACATGCACGGCCAAGTGCGCGAGCTATGCACCAACTACGGAAAAGTGGACATACTTTGGTTCGACGGTCTGGGCGGCACCGATAAGGACTGGGACGCCGAGAAGCTCATTCCGATGATCCGGTCGCTTCAGCCCGGAATCATCATCAACAACCGCGCAGGGCTTCCGGCTGACTTGGATACGCCGGAGCAGAAGGTAGGCACCTTTCAGCGCGACCGGGCATGGGAATCGTGCATAACGATCGGAAAGCAATGGGCCTGGAAGCCCGATGACGACATCAAGTCGACGCAGGAGTGTATCCAAACGCTAGTGCGGTGTGCGGGAGGCGACGGAAATCTTCTGTTCAATGTGGGGCCGATGCCCACGGGAGCGATCGAGAATCGCCAGATTGAACGTCTCAACGAGATGGGGGCATGGCTTTCCAAATACGGGGAGACGATTTACGGCACGCGAGGCGGGCCCTACAAACCGGGGAATTGGGGAGCCAGCACGTGCAAGGGAGACAAGGTCTATTTGCACATCTTCGCATGGCCTGACGGTCAGCTCAAGGTGCCGCCGCTCCCTGCGAAAGTGGTTTCCCACAAGGTGCTGACGGGGGGCAAAGCGAAGCTTGCCAACAGAAAATCGGGGCTTCGGATTCGGGTTGCGCCGAAAGACAGAAACGAAATCGATACCGTCGTGGAACTTCAATTGGACAAGCCCGCGATGGCGAGTCCCGTCATGGAAGCGCCTAAGTGAGAACGGAACGGGAATAGTTGCAGTTGGCGGCCAAGCCGAGCCCAATCGACAACGATCAATTATTTGGTTGTCTTGTGGGGGGCCATTGGGAGAGTATTTACGCGTGGCCTGCACGAGCCTGAGTTGCCCCTCGTATCCGGATTCGAAACGGAAGACGTTGGAAGACGAGTGGTATCCTGGCAAGGCAAGGGCGTCTATAATGAATTGGTTGACGGAAACCCGCATGAAACGGGCAGAGTATAAAAAGCTTTGGAGGCACTATG
>JBHEKO010000809.1:0-8269 GCA_041859475.1 Candidatus Hydrogenedentales bacterium | reverse complement strand
GTTCAGGCCCTCAACGACGTCGCGCGCCAGACGACGGAACTCCCCCGCCGAAAATTCCCGATCAGGCTCAAGGATGCCTACGAAATGGTGTTGAACCGTTGCGAGTTGTTCCGGCGTTGGGGCCGCGGTCCCAATTTCCATCCCCCGGTACACCTGCATGGAATCAGCGGAGATAATCTCCGTGTCGAGGCGCAAGGCCAAGTCTATCGCGAGCGCCGTCTTTCCCGAACCAGTGGGCCCGACTACTGCAAGGATGGATATCACTGCCGTCTCCGGAAGCTCTTCTCCATCTGAATCTGCGTCAGTTCGGTAATGATGGGACGTCCGTGAGGACATGTATACGGAGGCCGCATTCGCCGGAATCCCTCCAGCAGTTCTTTGCGCTCCTGGGGCGACAAGCGGTCCCCCGCCTTCACGGACCCGCGACACGCTTCCACCGTCAACCGAAGCGCGTCGGAGATGAAGTCTTCCCGCGAGAACAAGTCCCCCTGTGCGAGTTGATCGAGCACGCGAAAGACGGCGTCCGCGATCTTGGACTCTTGATACAAATGGCAAATGGCCGTCACTTGGAACGTCGTTCCCCCAAACGGCTCAATCTCGATCCCTATTCGCGAAAAAACAGGGAGGTTCGTTTCCAGCAATCGCGCGTGCGAAGGTGGCAACTCCACGAGAATCGGCACGATGAGTTGTTGCGCCTGATAGTCGTGGTCCAACAGATCCGCCCGGATGCTGTCGTACGTCAGCCGTTCGTGTAGCGCATGCTGATCGATGATCAGCAGCCGATCTTCTTCGGGAACCAGCAAATACGTATCGAAAAGCAGCATCGGCGCGTCGTCCATATGCCCGATTGGCCGGTACACCGCCGTCGGCGCAACACGATCCAACGGATGGGACACCTGCCCCGAACCCGTAAACTCAGTCTGCACCGGCTCCGAATAGGCTTCAAGCGGATTCGTCGCCTCCACAAAAACCGGCGGTACAGCAACGGGTTGCTCCAGCGTCTCAACGCCTTCCGGCTCCGGCCGAAATGGTACCGGTGTCCGCTCGAATGCCGGCGAAACGACTGGCGTTTCGACGCGAACGGCCGCCTCACGCACAGGCGCAAGCAACGTCTCGCGCCCTGCTTGGATTCGCTCCATCCTGCGGCGCACCACATCCCGGATCGCCTCGCGAACTGCACGCTCTTCGCGAAACCGCACTTCTCGCTTCGCGGGGTGGATGTTCACATCGACAAATCGTGGATGCGTTTCCACCATGACAATGCCCACCGGATAGCGCCCAATTGTCAACAAGCCCCGGTAACCGTCCTCCAGACCATACTGCAACGAACGATTCACGATGGGCCGGCGGTTCAGAAAAAAGAACTGATGCGAACGCTGCGAACGCGTAAGCGCGGGAGTGCCCACCAAGCCACGAAACCGCAGTCCCGCCTGCTCCTCGTCCAGGTCGATCAAGTCGTTCAAGAAGTTGAGGCCCCAGATTAAGGCCACCCGCTCCCGCAACGTGGCTCGCTCCGGGATATCCAGCAGCGTCTTGTCGTTATGCAGCAAGTGAAACCCTACCCCCACTTCCGCCAACGCGTGCCGCTGAACAATATCGATGCATAGACTCAGCTCGGTCGTGATCCCCTTCAAGAACTTCGCTCGGACAGGCGTGTTGAAATACAGGCGGTTTACGCTGACCCGCGTGCCGACAGGCGTCGCCACGTGATCGACGTCCCGTAGAATCCCCCCCTCGACCCGCACGCGCGTGCCCGATTCGTCGCGTTCGCGCCTCGTTACCATTTCGAAACGCGAAACCGCCGCGATACTCGCCAGCGCTTCCCCACGAAACCCAAGCGTCAAGATGTTGTCCAGGTCCTCGGCCTTGCGTATCTTGCTGGTGGCGTGCCGTTCGATAGCCAGAAGGGCGTCCTGCTCGGACATCCCATGCCCATTGTCGATGACTTCAATCGTCCTGCGCCCCGCCGCAACCAACCGTACCTGGACCCGCGTAGCCCGCGCATCCAGCGCATTCTCGAGCAACTCCTTCACAACCGACGCCGGACGTTCGACAACCTCGCCCGCGGCTATCTTATTCGCCACGTTCTCAGGCAGGACTCGCACCGCGGGTATGGTTGTTTTCGTGCTCATTACCTTGTTCCCAAAGCTATTCTAAAGCAGCAGCAAAGCACCCGCAACAGGAATGCCCCGTCGCACCCCTCCGGCCAGCCCTCTCGTCCGTTCACTCCACTTCTTCCCCGGATCAACAAAGCAGGCCCACCGCCACGCGGCAGGCCTGCTCCCAATTCAATCGCGTCTATACTAGATCTCGAAGCGTACGGCGCCGTAAATACTCGAGCACACAAGCGCTTTCGATTCCTGGCCGTTCGAAATCTGGCCAAGAATTTCTTGATAGTCGATACAGATATTCGTAGTCGTGATTTCGAGTCCTTCGTTCACCACGATCAACTCGTCATTGATAACCTCGTCGCAAAAGATGGGGCCATCGGCGACATCAAACACGCCGCGGACCATATACGTACCGGCGGAGAAGCCCTTGATGTCTTCTGCCCCGCCTGGTGCAAGCACGGCGGTCAGATCGTTCGAACCCCACGACGGCGCACCCTGCGACACAATGTTCACTTCCGTCAAATCGTACTCCGTCAGGTTATTGATGCAGAACTGATATTGGAGCAGGTTGCAGCCTGCCATTACCGTCGCCACCAGCACCAAGCACACACCGACAGGTAGGCCAAACCGACGCACCACTCGCATTTTCGTCTCTCCTTTTTCCACTTCCGTTTCACGAGCCAATGATCTCTACATACCCTAGGCACAGCATACCACGCCGTTTCATCGTCTGCAATTATGGATTTCCGAACGATAAAGCAAGCCCGCCGCTCGGCGTCAGGCTTGCTCTACCCCCTTTACTATCAGAACTAGATCTCGAAGCGTATCGCGTCGTAAATGCTCGTGCAAACGGGCGCTTTGCCTTGAAGTAGAGCGGCCTGCCGATAATCGATGCAAATGTTCGTCGTCGTAATTTCGAGCCCATCACTAACAACGATCAGTTCGTCGTTAATGATCTCTTGACAGAATCCCGACTGATCGGCAACATCAAACACGCCGCGAACCATGTACGTGCCGGCCGAGAAGCCTTTGATATCTTCCGCCCCGCCTGGTGCAAGCACAGCGGTCAGATCGTTTGCCCCCCACGAAAGAGCACCCTGCGACACGATGTTTACTTCCGTCAGGTCGAAATCCGTCAGGTTGTTTATACAGAACTGATATTGGAGCAGGTTACACCCCACCATCACTGTCGCCACAAGGACCAAAGCAACTCCGACCGGAAGGCCGATTCGACGTACCGCACGCATTTTAGTCTCTCCTTCTGCTACTTCTGTTTGGATAAACCGGGGCTTCCGTATACCCCGAGACACAGCATATCACGGAGTCTGGCCATCCTCAACCGGATTGATGCATCGGAATGGCAAGGGCTCTTCATATACTGACTACACGCATTCAAGAGCAAGCAGGGCTAGATCACAAAGCGCGGCTCACCATAGATCTCCACGCAAATCTCGCTCTTGTCATCGGGCACTCGTTCATCGTAATCGATGCAAATGTTCGTCGTCGTGATCTCGAGACCCTCGTTGATTACGATGTACTCGTCGTTGATGACTTCATCGCAGATGTCCACGTCATCGACCACGTCGAACACGCCACGCACCATATAGGTACCTGCCGCGAAGCCCTTAATATCTTCCGAATCTCCAGGAATCAAGGTTCCCGAAAGATCGTTCGGCCCCCACGACTCGGCCCCCTGCGCCACGATATTCACTTCCTTCAAATCGAATTGGGTAAGGTTGTTGATGCAGAATTGATATTGGAGAATGTTGCATCCCGCCAGCATGGGGATGATCGCGGCCACCGCCAAGGTCGCCACGACGGCATATCGAGTCAGTCTCTTCATGGCTATTCTCCTTCGTGTCGAAAAGTCGAGATAGAGTTCCGTCCAATACGCATTGCAGCAGCAACTTCACAGCGTTTAGATCATAGGAGTATGGACTCAGCTTGTCAATTCAAAAAGTGTCAAACGTCCTTTCCTATCCCTGTGACCCCACAAAAAAGCGACCCCCGCATCCAAACCGGAAGCGAGGGCCAAACGGACTATCTTCGTAGTTATCTAAATCACGAAGCGCACGCTGCCGTAGATCTCCACGCAATCGCCCGGAGCCTTCGTTTCGGCTAGGTACTGCTCGTTGTAATCGATGCATACGTTCGTCGTCGTGATGTCGATATTCGTGTTCGTTACAAGGTATTCGTTATTGATGACCGGCTCGCAAACTTGCCCGTCCGCGACATCGAAGACTCCGCGGACCATATACTCGCCAGCCGAAAACCCTTTGATGTCCTGAGTTTCGCCCGGACCGACGATTCCCACGAGGTCATTCGAACCCCATGAAACGGCACCTTGAGTCACCACGTTGACCTCAACAAGGTCATAGGAACTCTGGTTGTTCACGCAAATCTGGTAGCTGAGCAGGTTACAACCCACCGTAACAGGCGCAACGATGCCTACAACCAAGGCCATCGCAATCGCCGCCTTCTTCCATGTCCTCATTTCCGCCTCCTATTCTCTTGTCTGTTGGTCGCGCTCACTAGGTCCAGACTCGTTCCAGCATCGCCATTATACTACGCCGCCGAACACACCATTCAACTTATTTTGGTGCGCGTTTGAAATGGGATACGCTGTCTTGACACGGTTACGGCATCAGCGCGGCTCCGATCCCAGACGTGCTAATGCCGGCGGGCCGATCCCCTTGGGGTCTCCCAATTCAAGAACGATCTGCGGCAGACTCTCCAAACCGACATGCCAAAACTGAAACAAGCCACCCCTTCTCGCTCGCGGTCGAAGGAGTGGCTTGGTCTACTTAACTCAGAGCAGTGAAGCCCTTAGATTACGAAGCGAACGTCGCCGTAAATGTCGGTGCATTCGCCATCGTATTCCTCTTGATAGTCGATCGCGACATTCGTCGTCGTGATTTCGATGTCCGTGTTGTACACAAGGTATTCGTTGTTGTACACCGGCTCGCAAACATCGCCGTCAACCACATCAAATACGCCGCGAACCATATAGTCGCCTGCCGAAAATCCCTTGATGTCTTCCGATCCGCCCGGTGCAAGCACGGCGGTCAGGTCGTTCGAACCCCAAGATGCCGCACCATCAGTCGTAATGTTGACTTCGACCAGGTCGAACGAAGTCAGATTGTTGATCTCGAACTGGTACTGAAGCAGGTTACAGCCTACCATTACCGGCAGAGCTACACTTACCAAAACCGTCATCACTACAGCGAAGCGTTTCCAATTCGACATGTGCGTTTTCCTCCTTTTGCTGCACCCTACAGACCCGCCTTGACGGCAGCGTCCATGTTTACTCAAGACTATATCACACCCCTGAGCATTCAACAAGTCTACCACTTTTCACACTTTACCGCCAGCAAATTCCATTGAACCCAGTGACTTTACTCTCCCAGCCTCATACCGCCTGGAATCGATACACTCAGACTACAATTGAACCACTAGCGCGTTACCGACGGAAAACTCAACCCACTACAGGTTGTGTTCAAGCGCTATCACTATACCAGCAGTTCCTCACAACCGTCAAGTGAAAACATCCGCCTCCCCGGTAGTCCCATCCGTACGCCACCCCCCGACCACATTCGAACTGCTCCTTACCCCCATGGACACAAAGGCACAAATTAGCTCTGTAATATACATATAGGCCTCGACACGCAGGGTTTCGGTCAATAACGGGGAATATCGCGTCACTTTGCGCCCCTTGGGGTCTTGCCCTTCCCTGCAACTACCACCGAGCGCGATGCTCTTCCGCCCAGCCAACCACCCCATTCACGGCGATAGTCCTGTCGTCCGTCCGGAGCGTACCATAATAGCGCCCAAACACCTGATGAACGCCGGAACGGACGATGAGGAAGTTTGTATCGTCGGCCCTTTCGTAAAACGGCATGAACTCGAGCCGAACCACCTCGCTTGATTCGGACTTCATGCGCCAAGGCTGCAAAAAATCCCCGCCGTCATATTCAAAGACAATTTCATCGAAGATCTTGTGCAAACGACCGTTCAAAATAATCCCGTTCTCGTTCATCCCTGTGTTGTCGGTCCATTTGGCCCCCATGTTCACACCGAATGTATCGTGCTCACTCCGGCCGGAAAAGCCTGCCCAATTCCAGGAGGTGCGATAGGGCCAGATGCCGCGTCCGAAATCAAGGCACGCTATGGCGGAACCAGGAGAGAACTCAAACGACTCATCTCCCCAAGCAAGGGCCCCTTCGGCGGGTAGACAATGTTGCTTCGACGTGAACTGAAACTTGCTTCTACTCCACGGAATAACGACGTTGAGGCTCTCAAGCTCCGCAGGGCGGACAATGTCGAAAGACGCGTCTAACGGCTTGCCCGCGAATGAACGTGACTGAACCGACAGATGAAGTCCGTTACTGGTGTGTTCGAACGCGAGGCGCATCGGGCCATGTTCAAACTGGATGTTGCCCTCGACGGACTCCGGCATAGCTGGCGAGCGCGACAACACCTTTACGGCAACATCCTCGGCAAAGCGCTTCGAATCGTATTCCAGAAGATACGCGGCCCCAATTGAAAGGTAGTCGAGATTGGCGATGGTCGCAGAGAACAGAAACCGCTCTCCGACGATACACCAGTAGTCCCACTTCTTCTTCCGCGGAAACCTGCCCCGCAAGTTGCACGTATGGAATGGTCTTCGCGACCATCCAACGGCATCCGGATTCAACCGGCCGGCGCCATCGCAGAGCGATACCTCTTCTGCAATCTCTCTCCCACTCGATACCATGCTCATCCTTAGGATAGGGGCGGTTTCAACCCCTCTTCGAGTACGCAATTCGCACCGACAAACAAGCGCGTGCCATGCGAGATGCTTCATCCTATCACGCAGCGTGTCGCGGCCAGCTACGTCCGTTGCAGGATTGACGCGCGAAAGCGTTACAATCGATGTGGGCAAGGGGACGCAGGCGGATGTCGCGCTCCAAATCTCAACTCCAACTCAATCCCTGCCACAAGAAGGATGCTACCATGCAATTTGCCTTTAGTCGACCCATTCTAGCCAGCTTGGCGTTACTCCTGGTGGCTTCAGCGAGTCTGGCTCAGGACGCCACTCTCGAAGCACTTAAGCACCTGGCCGACGGTCAGCACCCTGCCACGGCGGAGTTGCAACAGTTGATCGACGAAAGCACCGGATTGGTTGCAATACCCGCGGGAACCTTCCTGATCGACGCGCCACTCCGGATTGACTTGCCCGTCCGAGGCTACCGTTCCATTCGCGGCGCGGACGGCGCTACGCGCATCGTCGCCGATTTCGCCGGTCCTGCCCTGCAAATCATCGGCAACCACCGAGGAACGGCCGTACCGGATTCGGTCGAAGAACATACCTGGGAAAAGGAACGACTTCCCATCATCAGCGACCTTGAGATTCTGGGCAAGCACGAACAGGCAGACGGCATCGAACTGACTCGCACCATGAAGTGCATTATCCGGAACGTCCTCATTCGCCGTTGCCATTACGGCATACACCTCGTCGAGCGCAACCGAAACGTCATCATCGCCGAATCACACATCTACGATTGCAGCGACACCGGCGTGTTTCTGGACAACTGCAACCTCCACCAAGTCAACATCACCGGCAATCACATCAGCTACAACAAGCGCGCAGGCATCCGGCAATTCAACGGCGATGTGCACAACGTTCAAATCTCGGGCAACGACATCGAATATAACGCCGGAAGCACCGAATCCTCCGGCGAGATTGTCCTTGAGGCGCCAGAGAATGTCATTAGCGAATACAGCATCACTGGCAACACAATCCAGGCTCGCCCGGAAAACGCCGGTGCCAATATTCTCATAACAGGTAGCACGAAAGACTCCCCATCCGCAGCCTGCATTGTAGCTATTTCAGGCAATATCATTGGAGACCAGGACAAGAACATCGTCATGTCCCACGCGTCCAAGGTAACGCTTTCGGGCAATACCATCTACGGGGGCAAAGCGCTCAACGTTCATCTCCAGCAATGCAGTGACGTTGTCGTGAACGGAAACAATATCGGCACGCGCACCTCCTCGGATGCGGATAGAATCGTTCACGATGACGGTGTTCTGTTGGAGAGGTGCAGCGATTCCCTTATAACCGGCAATACCATCAGCCTCCACCGATACGGAAACTCGGAACGCGGCGGCGCGATTAC
>JBHEKO010000643.1:0-8701 GCA_041859475.1 Candidatus Hydrogenedentales bacterium | reverse complement strand
CGACAACCAGCGCCTTCGTGATGGTCTGCTCGATCTCGTCATGCGTGACGGGCTTCGCCTCCGCGTACTGCTCGGACATCCGCACCACGTCGCGCCACAAGGGACCATCTTCGGATTTGTTCTCGATGTGCAGCGGCGTCTCCTTCGCGTACAGGCCCGCCCACACGTCGCGCACCTCTTTCCAGAACGGACTCGTCTTGTCCCAATACGCCTGCGCCGCCGAGAAATCGAACGTGTCGTCGCGCTGGTACGTATTCAGGCCCGTTTCCCGTGCGACAATGCGCCGCTCGCCGTCCCGCAGCACCAACTTGTAGTTGTCCTGCTCGTGCGTCCATCCCGTTGCCGTAATCGCATGCCTGTTCTTGCCCACCAGCACGTCGTAGTCCTTGCGGACCGTGTACTCGCGGCGCGGCAAGGGCCGCCACGTCTCGTTCGATTCCCAATAGGAGTACCCGGCGATATGATTCCATTTGCCGTATCCCGCATAGCGAGGACTGTCGTCCACCTGGAATACGGACTGGCTCCACGTCCCCCGGACTTCCTCGGGATTCAGATGCCGGGGCTCCCACGTCATATGGCCCGTGAACTCTTGCAGCACCGGATCCTCGTAGTGCCAGTCCTGCCGCCAATGCTTCACGACGACCGGCTTGTCGTCGCCAACCATCAGCAAGTGCTGCAGGCTGATGAAATCGCCCCGGTCTTCCAGCAGCAACACCAGTTCCATTCCTTCCGTCTCGTCATGCTTGCTCGGGGCCGTGCTCGGGTCCAGCGTTACGGTTTCGCGAAAATCGAACGTGACCTTGTACTTTCCCGCCATGGCGAGAATGGCTTTTCGGTCCTGCTCGAAGGTCGCGTTTGTGGCTTGGCTGTTTTGGACCAGATCCTTATGGGGAGTGCTCGCGCAGTTTACCGCCACCAGCGACATGCACAAGGCAATGATGGTTCCGTTCAAACGAGTCAGCATCTTTCTATCTTCTCCTTGGTAGTCCGGAGGGCGGGTTTTCCAACCCGCCATCGAGTTTCCCTGCGGCGGGTTAGAAAACCCGCCCTCCGTGTGTTGATTGGCTCTTTGTGATGTGGGTTTCGACGCTAATTTCCGTGCGTTGCCATTTCTCCGAAGACTTGGGCCACTCCGGACAGGACGGGCGCCGCGTCGTTGTAGCGAACGAACTGAACGTGTCCATCCATATAGAGCACATTCGAGCCGCCCGGCACGTGGCTATACTCGTCGACCGACGTGCTCAGACGGTCCATCATCACCCACACGCCGCTTTGTGCGCGTGCCGTCGCGGCAGGGTTGTTGATGTCGCTGACCAAGAAGCGCTCGATGCCCTCGCGCAAGCGGTGGAGGCTGTCTCCTCCCGCATTGCCGAGCCCCGCGCTATAGGAAGCAAGGTCGAGATCCTGGCCCACTTGGCCGCTGAAGAACTTGCCGATGGCTTCGGTGAATCCGCAGATGAGCTGGCTGGGCCCCGAGCCGTCCGCGCCAGACACCAGGTCTGCGATGGGTCCGGCGGGGTCATCGGCATCGATTCGATCGTAAAGGTACCCCGTGTACCAGTAGTTCGCGTCCATCATCGGCAGGCCGCGCGTTTCCGAGAACTGCGAAAATGACGGCCCCGGCGCCGCCTCATGGCACACGAAAGAGGCCTCCCAATCGCCCGTTGCCGGGTTCTTGAGGTCGTCCACCGTAAGTATCGCCGAACTCGGACATACTGCCAGCGCCGGGTCGGTCAAGTACTCGGGATAGATCTGGCTCATCTGCGGGTTGAACCAGTGCGCCGGAGCCCCCACGAACTGCTGCCCCGGAAACACGGTCGCTCCCGTATCGCAGTTGACGATCGGCTCCCACGACGTTTGCATGCGCGGAAACTGCTCGCCCTTCGCCTCGTTGGCGTACATCCTTAGGACAAGCCCCCATTGCTTCAGGTTGTTTTGGCAAGCTGCCCGGCGCGCCGCTTCCCGGGCTCGCGCGAGCGCCGGTAGAAGTATGGCGGCCAAGATGCCTATAATCGCGATCACGACAAGCAGTTCAATCAAGGTGAAACCGGACGGTCTTGTTCTGCGTTTCATTGGTAGGTTCCCTCGCCGGCCTGAATGATTCAGCTCGCCACGGCTCTCAATCCATAGGCGGCTGGGCGTTCAGGCCCGGCTTATTTTCGACATTGCTTCGATCAGTTGGTCTGTGCACATCCGTGAAACTGCTTCCAGTCTTCCTTGTGCGTAGCTTCTGTTTTCCTGTGAAACCCTCCTGTGGTTGTTCCTGCGCTGTTGGGAAGCACCTGCATCTCCCGAGTAGGGCGACTTCCCCCGTGCTATTTCGCCGCAAGTGCTTGTAATAAAGCGACTTGTGTGGCTAGTTGTACTTCAAGGAGTCGTTATTATACATTTGTTCTGTATGCAAATCAAGAGATTTTATATTAATTGATTTGCATATTATATAAATCTAAAGGTCGTGTGGGATCTACCCCTTGTTTCCCGAATCGCTTGCCACCCCTCCGAACCGCCTCCAATTCGCTGCACCGCGCTTTTGACTGGCACGTTCGCCAGTGCTAGACTCTATGTCGTGTGTATAGTGGCGCAACGTGCCCGGTTATCGAGTCGGCCGCATCGCGCGTGCTCCTCGTTAGCTTTCGGCGCAGCCTTTCCATAGGGTAGCCGTCACCGGCTGCCCGGATTGAGCCCTCGAACCCACATGTCGCTTCTCCGAGCGAAGCGCGATCCCTAAGCGGACCGCTTGAACTACGGTCCCGGGGTGGTTGTGTCTTCCATGTCGGAGGCGTCATGGTTGGCCGGGGCGCTGGATCCTCAATCGGCACGTTGCAATCGCGGGACACGGAGTACGCAGAGTCGAAGTCCGTGCCTGGAGGGGATTCTTCCCATGTCGCTTGTCGTAGGAACCCTGTCAAAAAGCAAGCTGTTCGAGATCTTTCAGACAGCCATCCAAGAAGTCATCCGGCAGAAGGGGCTTCCCGCGGAAGTCAGCATCAAAGCCGAAGAGAACGAGATCGTTTCTCGCTCCAAAGATTTTGCGAAACGCGTCGACTATTTTCGATTCGACTTTCCGGTCAAGCCCGGTTCCGATCCCGAGGTCATCAAGGGACAGCTTGAAGCCGCGCGAATACCGAATCAGACGAAGATTGCCGACGGAAAATGTTCGATCACGCTGCCCTCGTTCGAGTGGTCGCAACTTCGCCAGCTCGAGCCCGTCGATCGCATCGTTATGGAACACGCCAATTCCAGCATCCGCTCGCGGTCATGGCAGGTGAGCATCGGGTCATTCTCCCGCTTCGATTTCAATATCAACGTGCTGATCGAGGAAATGCTGCAGAAGAAGGGTTCGGACATTCACCTTCGCGCGGGCGCGCCGCCCTACATGCGAATCGACAGCGACCTGGAGCCGCTGGATCTGCCGCCGCTCAGCGCGGACGACATGCGTGAAGTGGTATTCCAATTGGGCGGCCAACAGCAGCTCGATATCCTCGATGCCGAAAAGGAAAGCAGCTTCCAGTACCACCTCGCCGGGCTATGCTATCTGCGTTGCAGCGGATTCATCAAGATGGGCGCCATGGCCTTGGCCATTCGTTTCATCCCCGAAGACCCCGTGCCCTTCGACAAGCTGGATCTGCCGATCCACGTGCGCGACGTTGCCGACGCACACCGCGGCCTGTTCCTGGTTTGCGGCGTGACGGGTAGCGGCAAGTCCACGACTTTGGCCGCCATGCTCGATTACATCAACGCGACGAGAAGTGCGCACATCATCTCGATCGAAGACCCAATCGAATTCGTATACTCGGACAAGAAGAGCATCATCTCGCAGCGCCAAGTGGGACGCGATACGTTCTCGTTCGCGAACGCGCTTCGCGGCGCATTGCGCGAAGACCCCGACGTGATTCTCGTAGGAGAAATGCGAGACCGCGAGACGATTCGCGCGGCCCTCAGCGCCGCGGCCACGGGCCACTTGGTGTTGAGCACGCTGCACACGATGACCGCCGTGGATACGGTCAACCGCATCATCAGCTACTTCCCGCACGACGAACGCGACGTGATCCGCCAGGAATTGGCCTACACGCTGAAAGGCGTGTGTTGCCAACGGCTTTTGAAGCGCGTAGGCGGCGGGCGTATCCCCTGCGTAGAGCTCTTTCTCTGCAACCTTCCGATGGTGCGCGACTCGATTCTCGAAGGCGACCTGCAACGGCTCTACAACATCATCGAAGTCGATACCGACATGAAGAGCTTCGACCAATACGCGGTGGAATTGTACAAGCGCGGCGTCGTCACGAAAGAAGAAGCCGTCTCCGCATGTAGCGACGAGCAAGGCTTCGAACGCGTCATCACCGGCATCAAAGGCACCGAGGGCCGCAAGCTGTTGAAGTAATCCTGCGTCAGATGCGCAGGTCTTGCACGTCCGTCGCAAACCCTTCGACGGTGTTTTCGACGAGTTGGTTCTCGCCGGTCTCTTTGCCGATGCGCACGCCGATCCGCGCAGCCGGGCCGCGCGTCTCGCGGATTTCGTTGCGAGCGAGCGTATTGCCCGCCGTGACGCCTTGAATGTCCACGCCGATGCCGTCGTCGCCGCCGCTATCGACGATGCGGTTGCTCTCGATGCGATTGCCCGTTGCGGTGAAGCCTTCGCCGCGCTCGGGCCGGAACAACAGGCCCACCTTGCTGCTGCGCACCACGTCGTTGTCGCGCACGAGATTCTCGTCGTCGCGGTGGCCGATCGATATGCCGCACTCGTTCTCTTCGATCCGGTTCTTCTCGGCAAGTCCGTACTTCGTGCCCCAGCAGAAGAAGATGCCGATGTTGTTCCGTTCGAACCGATTGCCTCGGATGATGGGACGCTGCGAACCCGAACCCGGATGCACGCCCAAGCCCGCGTTGTCGTGGCTGTGGCACTCCTCCACGAGCACGTCGTGGCAAATCTGAAAACTGATCCCGTCGCCGTTGTAGCTGCGCGCCGTGACGCCGCGAAACGTCAGGTTGCTGCAATCCTGCATCCAGATGCAGCCCGCATAGTTGCCGTCGAGCTCGGCGTTCTTCTCCCGATTTCCGTCCAGGGCGATATTCTCGATGGTGATGGCGCTTGCGTACTCCGACGTCAGCAGGGGAAACAGCGTTTGCACCGTCGGCGTCTTCTCGGTCCAATAGTTGTCGCGCAGACCTTTGTCGAGTTTGAACCGGTTGCCGTTCCGCGCCATCAACGTGCGCTTCGCGACCACCATGCCGCCGTCGTGCGGATTCGCCGTCCGCAGACACACACCGTCGCCCACGGCAAAGCCCGACGCATCCTTAAGTGTGATCTCCTGATCGTACCAATCCGAGTCCTCCGCCAATGTCGTTTCAATCGACGGCTCTTTCAACAGGACACTGTCCAACCCACTGCCCAAGATCCGTATGTTCGACGGCAGATATACGGCGTTCCGCATGCGGTAGGTCCCTGGGAGGATTTGTACCGTGCCGCCACCCGCACGCGCCATATAGTCTACCGCCGCCTGAATGACCTTCTCCGTTGCGCCAACGAGATCGGCATCTTTCGGGCCGACGGTGATTGTCAGGCGTTCGGTCCAATCCGGTTCGATAGCCGTATCGCTCGACGTGGCGCGCGGGCGGGTGACCGGTGGCCGGTCATCGGCTGCGGCAAGACGCGGAACCGAGGCGGCTGCTATCAATGCTCCTGTCGATTTCAGCCATGCGCGCCGGGTCAATCTCGTTGAAAACTCTGGAGTCATGGTTGCGCTCTCCTTCTGGCCGTTGCCTTAACGGGACTGTCGCGCGACAGTCTAGCGCAAACGCGACGCCCGCGTAAGGTTGACTCGCGGCCCAAGAACCGTATACTTCACCTCCGAGGGCATACGTGCTGCAAGGTGGCTCTCGCCAAATGCGTTCAACGTAAGCAAGTATTCCGCGTGCGTGCTCAAGCCGTCGCCCGGAAGTATTGGCGCTGATGACTCATGGTTCGCTGGCGGGATCGGAGATTGGAGGATGCCCGCATGCGTCGCAATTCTTGGTTCGAAGTGTCCCGGCGAAACCTGCTGGGGGGGATGCTCCTCGGCGCGGGCGCACTGCTCACGAGTTGCAGGGCGTCCTCGTTAGGCCATACGGCCACGGCCAAGGGCAACATTCTGCTTGGGCGTATTCCGTCTGCGCCGCGCGGGCTCGCGGAGGCCATTCGTTTTCCGTTGATAGAGGCGATCCAAGGCCGTCGCGCGCGCAGGTTTTCCATGGGGGCGACGATTCCCGACGGCCCGCTGGCGCACACGTCGCGCCATGAACCGCTGCCGTTGACGGAGCTTGAGCAGATGATGGTATTGACGGCGGCGGCGGGCAACACGGGCTGGCACTACCTGATCCCGCACAATCCGCGGTACTCCCCAAACATCCCCAATTACGCGTGCACCGCAACCGGCCGCACGTTTCCCTCCGCCGCGGGATTTCATACCAGCGACTTCTTCTTCACGGACGATACGGGCGTCTATTTTCTTTCCACGCGCGACGCGCCGGACCTGCGCCACAAAGAAGACGGAGGACCGATGGAATTGGGCGCGTACCTGCACGAGCATAAGAAGCGCATTCGCAAGATTTCCGATACGCGTCTGAACATTCCCGCAAAGCCCGCGCATATCGAGGGACACAATTCGTGGACGGTGAACCGCCCCGGAAGCACGCTGATCATCCCCGTGGTCGATCTTGCTCAACACACCCTTGCGGGGTTGTGCTATCTCGTCCAAAACGGGGCCTGCATATTCGACGATGTGAACAAACGGCCGATCCCGGGCATGGAGAAGTTCAAGGGGCTGGTGGACGTCGACAATCCGTATCCGTTGACCTATGCCGAGACGTTGTCCATGAACGAGACTACGGTCGAAATCGCGACGGCATGCTATGCGGGCATGCTCATGCTTCAGGCGATGGGACTCGGCGGATGGATGTTCGACGGGATCACGCCAATGAGCATACTCGGGGCAAGCGGCGATCCGGAGATGCCGGGACTCGGGTTCCGGTTCGACACCGACGAGCGATGGGTGCTACCCAATATCACTGGATTACCGGGCGTGTTCGAAGGATATTGTCCGCCGCATTTCCCCGACATGCGCGCGGCGGTCGAGTCGCTGGTGAAGCGGAAGTTCGGCGAGGGCGGACCCTTCAACCCCGAGACGCCGGGGCCGTACCGCGACACGCGCGCCGTGCGCGGGGCGGGCAAGGTCCACAGCGACGAGTTCAAGGACTGTGTGACGACGATGGCGCAGTACACCTTCGACACGTTTGGGAAGTTTCCGGGAACCGTGCCGTCGATCCACGTGCTGATGTACCTCCAGGCGCATCACCTCGACTTGGAATTCTACGACAAGCACTACGGACCCGGCGCGTACCTGCACACGCACGCGCACCACATGGAGCTTTGGCATTGACGCTATGCGTGTTTGCCGGAGGGCGCAGCGGCAGGCAGGGTCACAGTGAAAGCGGTAACGCCGGCTGAGGTCCGTGGGTCGAGGACGAGATCGCCTTTGTGGGCGCGCACGATCTCGCGCGCGAGACTGAGGCCGAGGCCGACTCCGTCGACGGAGCGGTCTCGCGATTTTTCGCCGCGATAGAAGCGGTCGAAGATTTTGTCGCGATCTTCATCCGGAATGCCCTTGCCCGAGTTGGCGATAGTCAGGCGCACAACGGAAGCATCGCCCGCGAGTTGCACGCGAATCCAGCCGCCTTCCGGGGTATATTTGACGGCGTTGCTCGAAAGATTCTGAAGCACTTGATTCAGCAGATCGGCATCGGCGCTGGCCCACACATCGGCCTGAATGTCGCGGTCGACCGTGAGTCCCGGCGCGAGGATCTGGCAGTCGTCGCACAACGCTTCGACGGCTTCGCTCAGATTGACCGGCTCCAGATTGAGCGTGAGCCGCCCCGCATCCGCGAGCGACAACAGGAGCAGTTTTCGCGTGATCGCTTTGAGGCGCTGGACTTCGCTCAGGAGTTGCGAGAAGAGTTGCTGAAGCGGCGATCCCGGCGGTGCTTCTTGAAGGGCCTGCTCCACTTCGCCTTGCAGGACCGTCAGCGGTGTCTTCAATTCGTGCGAGGCATCGGCGCTGAAGCGGACCGCTTGCTGATAGCTCCGCTCCAGACGATCCAACATTGCGTTCAGCACCGTGGCCAAGCGATGGAATTCGGCGTCTTCCGGTTTTACGTCCATCCGTTGATCCAGGCCCTGCGCCGTGATGCGTTCGGCGGTGCGCGCGAGCGCCTTCACCGGACGTAGCGCGCGGTCGGAGATCAACCAGCCGCCCGCTCCAACGACGAGAAGCGCGGCGAGGTAGGCGATAAGAAATGCGACACGCGTGCGGTGTACGTGGTCGACGTGGGGTCCCAGGTTCAGGCCGAGAACCAAGGTGACGTCGGGGTCGCCAAACACGCCGATACGCCACGGCGCGCGCCCATCCGATACAGTGAAGAACTGCGCAGGCCGCTGCTGAAAGGACGGCGGCGGGCCTGGCCTCCCAAGGCCCCGTCCAAATCCGCCGCGGCGGCCAGGCCCAAAGTCGGGCGGATGGCCATCGGCATCGCGGGAGCGGGACTCATCGTCCAGGTGCGGAGGCGTGGCGCCATCCTGAGTATTCCCAAACTCAGGGTCATTCTGAGGCAAGCGAGACTCGGATGGCGGAGGCATTTGTAGCACATCCTCGCGGCGTGGAGGGGGCATGCC
>JBHEKO010000330.1:0-3827 GCA_041859475.1 Candidatus Hydrogenedentales bacterium | reverse complement strand
GTCGGGAAGAGCGGATGTATGTGACGTGGCGTAGTATTGAGAGGGGAGAGGGCTATCGTGCAGCAGTTTCGCGTGTGCGTCGCCGATGACGACGAACCCGCGGCAACCGTACTCTGTGAAGGTCTTAAGTTAAACAACTATGACGCTTTTGCAGTGTACACGGGAGCCGATGCCCTTGACGCGTGTCGAAAGGGCGGTGTCGACCTAGTCCTGCTGGATGTCTGTTTTCCGGATATCAGCGGTTTCGAAGTCATTAAAAGTCTGAAGGAATCCCCGCTTACCCGCGACGTCTCCGTCGTTTTCGTGAGCGCGAAGGGTTCCGATGCCGATATTCTCACCGGTTATCAACTGGGCGCAGTCGATTACATCACCAAGCCGTACAATTTGCCCATGGTCATGATGCGGGTGGAGGCTGCCATTCGCGCTCATAACGTGACCCAGCGCCTTACCTCTTCTGACGAGATCCTATGCGATTCCGCGTACACCGACCACCTGACCGGTCTTCGGAACAGACGTTACCTTTTGGAACGCCTCCAGGAGGAAGTCGAGGAAGCCCACCGGTACGACTATCCCGTCTCGTGCGTCGTCTTCGATGTAGATGAAGTGCGCGCCGTCGATGATGAGTTGGGCCCCGTGTCGCTGGACGACCTCTTGGTCGAATTGGCCATGTCGTTGCGCAATCACTCCCGAACTTTCGATGTGCTGGCGCGCTATGATGGCACTTTATTCGCGGTCGTCCTTCCGCACACTCCCTTGGATCAGGCCGTGAGCTATGCGTCGAAGATCATCGAGGAAATGGATGGGTCGACGTTCTCGGATCCGAGTTTCCCCACGGAGGTTCGGATGAGCGCGGGGATCGTGTCTTGTCAGAATGGGAGTGCCCTGAACGCGGATTGCGTGCTTGGGCAAGCCATGCGCGGCTTGTTGGAAGCCAAAGGCAAACACACCGACCGGCTTGTGGCCTGCAACCTCTCGCAGGGGTAATCCCCTAAGCTCCCCTTTCGCTCAGCTACCTTTCCCAATGCGGGCGAGCGCCTTCTTCCCGATGTCCGTGCGCCAATGTGCGTTTTCGAAATGGATGCGTCGAACCGCTTCGTACGCCTTGTCGATGGCCGTGGGGATATCCGAACCCAACGCGGTCACGTTCAACACGCGGCCTCCGTTCGACGTCGGGCCGTCCGGCGTTTGTCTAGTCCCCGCGTGAAAAACGAGCGCCCCGCCGCGTTCCGCGTCTTCGATACCCGAAATCGTGAAGCCCTTCTGGAATGGACCAGGATAGCCACCCGAGGCCATCACCACGCTCACGCACGCGCCGGTGCTCCATGCGATCACCTGCTTATTCAGAGTCCCATCGCAGCACGCAAGGAATATCGGGACGATATCGTCGGTCATTCTGGGCAGAACCACCTGCGTCTCCGGATCGCCAAAACGGCAATTGAACTCGATGACCTTCGGACCTTCCGCGGTCATAATCAATCCTGCGTAAAGGATGCCCACGTAAGGAGCGCCTTCGTGCGCCATGCCCGCTATGCAGGGTTCCAGCACGCTCTTCTGGATTTCGGCTAGCAGTTTCTCGCTCACGACCGGCGCGGGTGAGTAGGCGCCCATGCCGCCCGTATTTGGGCCCTTGTCTCCATCGAATACGGCTTTGTGGTCTTGGCTCGGCACCATCGGCACGATGGTTTTGCCGTCGCTGAACGCAAGAATAGAGGCCTCTTCGCCGACGAGACACTCCTCTATTACGACCTTGGCGCCTGCATCGCCGAACACGCGCGAAGTCATTGCGCTGTCGATCGCCTCGATTGCTTCTTCCACTGTGCGAGCCACGGTAACGCCTTTGCCCGCGGCCAGGCCATCTGCTTTCACGACGATAGGCGCGCCCTGCGCCTTCACATAGTCAACCGCCTCCCACGCAGTATCGAACTCGGCGTAGGCCGCCGTCGGGATGCCGTGCTTGTGCATGATGTGCTTCGCGAACGCCTTACTCGCTTCGAGTTGCGCGGCCGCTTGCGTGGGGCCAAATGCGCGAAGTCCTCGTTCCGACAACCGGTCTACGAGTCCTCGCGCCAGGGGATCCTCGGGGCCGACGCCCGTCAGGTCGCACTGCTTTTCCTCCGCGAGACGCACAATCCCATCAATGTCGCTTGCAGCGATATCGATGCACTCCGCATAGCGGGCGATCCCGGGATTGCCCGGCGCGCAGTACAGCGCTTCTACCAACGGACTTTGGGCGATCTTCCAGACCAGCGCGTGTTCGCGCCCCCCGCCCCCAACCACCAAAACCTTCACGGTCTACTCCTCGTTCAGTTGCACGCCCTTCAGGTATTCCGCGATCACCGTGTCGTACTGGGCTGTGCACTCGAAGGCTTCCTGGGCCAAACGGAATCGCGTCTTGAAAGTCACGTTCCCTTCGTGCGCGCGAAGTTCGTGCATGATGCCCTTGTAGCGTTCCGGATTGACCACGACCGTCACGTAGCGAAAATTCTTCGCCGCCGACCGTATCATGGCCATGCCGCCGATATCGATTTGCTCGATGACTTCTTCCATGGTCACGCCTTGGCGGGCGATGACGTCCGCGACGGGATGCAAGTTCACTACGCAGAAGTCTATCCAGTGGAAATTGGCCGCGCACAGTTGTTCTTCGTGCAGCTTTCTCTCGCGGATGCCCAGCAAGCCCGCGTGGACCTTGGAATGAAGCGTCTTTACGCGCCCGTCCATCATTTCCTGTACGCCCGTGTAGTCGCCGATGCTCACCGCATCGATGCCTGCGTCGCGCAGTACCTGAAGCGTTCCGGCCGTGCTGATGATCTCCACATTGCATTCGCGCAAAAGTTGGGCGAGTTCCACAATCCCAGTCTTGTCGTGACAGCTCAGAATTGCCCGTCTGACTTTCTGCATCGTCCCTACCTCCGTGCCCATACGACGAAACCCCCTATCGTCCGCCCGCGTGAACGGAAAATGGGGCGTTATGATAGCGGACACGCCACGCGATGTCGAAATTCAAGTGGGACCGCTCATTGCCTGCCCGACAGTTGCGTCGCGAACTCCTCTCTTGCGCTTCCCAGCATCCCGAAGGTAGGGACGTTTCGCCGAAATGCCCGCTGCCCGCCGCCAACTTCCCCCTTTCTATTCCAGGCATGCAATGCGCCCCATACGTAGCGCGTTGACCAACCCGGACGCCACGACTATACTTGGCCGCGCTACCAGCTATTAGGCCGGCAAGAGGCAAACACGTTGGCTGTCACGCATGCAAGACCATACTCGAAGACCCTTGTCCGTTCCGCGGGCGAGGGTAGACTGTTCCAGTTCGAGTCCGGCCTTGCCACGCTTCCCGTTCTGCATGTCCGTGGTTCGCGTGACGAAATGGGCCGCCAATACGGCGCGTTGACCGGCGACAAGATTCTCTCCAATGCGAAGCGTTTGCTGAACCTGCTTTCCCTTGCGGGCATCGGCGCCGAACTCGCGGCGTGTATATTGGACGGGGCATGGCGATTGCTTGAGCCGCACACGCCTCGGCCATTCCTTTCGGAGATGGCGGCAGTGGCGGCGGGGGCGCGCTTGTCGAAGTTCGACTTCTCCATCACCGATCTCGAGCGACTGACGGCAATCGCCAATCTCGACCTCTACAAGAGAGAAGAGCGGTTCGCGGAATTTGTCGATGCGGAAGTCCTGGAAGCCCTCGCCGGCATCCGGCCCATGACCTGCACCATGTTCGCGGTCTGGGGCAATCGCACCGTGGACGGCAAGCTCTTTTCGCTTCGCAACCTGGACTGGGTCTCTCAGGTGGGCTCCCACACCGATCGTCTCGTGACGGTCTATGAACCCGA
>JBHEKO010000288.1:0-17416 GCA_041859475.1 Candidatus Hydrogenedentales bacterium | reverse complement strand
GCCATGGCGTAACGGCATGTTGGGATACGGACGCGTCGCGGAGCGATATCCCATCGAAATGCCACGCGCACTCGCAGACGCGGGCTATTACACGACAGGCATCGGCAAAATGCACTGGCACCCCCAGCGCAATGGGCACGGCTTTCACCAACTCATACTCGACGAGTCTAGCCGTGCGGAAACACCCGAGTTTCGCAGCGACTATCGCGCGTGGTTCGCGTCTCAAGCGCCCAATATGGACCCAGACGTTACGGGCCTCGGCTTCAACGATTACCGTGCGCGAGAATATGCATTGCCCGAAGAGCTCCATCCCACCACGTGGACCGGCGAGACTGCACAACGCTTCCTGCAAACGTACGACCGCAAAGAACCGTTCTTCCTCAAGGTCTCCTTCGCTCGTCCGCACAGCCCCTACGATCCGCCAAAACGCTTCATGAATAGGTACAAAGACGCGGAACTGCCGCCGGCCGTCGCCGGTTCGTGGGCCTCACGTTACGCGCAGCGTAGCGACCCCGGCGACAGCATCTGGCACGGCGACATGGGCGCGGAGCAAGTCCACCACTCTCGCGCGGGATACTACGGCTCGGTTTCCTTTGTCGATGAGCACATAGGGCGCATTCTTGAGACATTGGAAAACCGGGGCCTCTTGGAGCGGACGCTTATCGTCTTCACGGCGGACCATGGCGACATGCTCGGCGAC
The DNA here is from genome assembly GCA_041859475.1 of Candidatus Hydrogenedentales bacterium. Taxonomy (GTDB): domain Bacteria; phylum Hydrogenedentota; class Hydrogenedentia; order Hydrogenedentales; family SLHB01; genus JAIBAQ01. The sequence continues at coordinate 16,716 of JBHEKO010000288.1, read as the reverse complement.
CACCATCTCTGGCGCAAGTCCTACGCCTACGACGCATCCGCGCGCATTCCAATGATCATGCGTTGCCCCAAAGGCTTCGCCGGCGCGCAACGTGGGCAGGTGGTCTCTCAACCCGTCGAACTGCGCGATATCCTCCCCACATTCATGGAGGTGGCAGGAGCCCCCGGCGCGGAAACGCTGGACGGCAAGAGCCTCCTCCAATTGGCCCGAGGCGATTCGAGCGGCTGGCGAGAGGTCATCGATCTCGAACACGACATCTGCTACGACGCGTCCAATCATTGGAATGCCCTGACCGATGGGCGCACGAAATACATCTACCATGCGCAACACGGCGAAGAGCAGTTGTTCGACTTGGAGAGCGACCCGCAGGAACTCACCGACCTTGCGGGTGACGCCAGGCATGCCTCGACGCTTCGCGCGTTGCGTTCCAAGCTTGTCGAACACTTGGCGGTACGTGGCGAGCCCTTTGTACGAAACGGCGATCTTGTCCCAAGGCCGGAGCGTCACCTCTATTCCCCCAACTACCCTGGCTGCTCGTGTCATAAGAAGGAAGACGCTTAGCCTGAATCTGAGGGAGTGCAGAAACGGCGACTCCCGCGCATATCCCCCGCGCAACTCACTCTGGCAAACTGGACCTAGGCTCACTACAATGTGCGCTGGGTTAAACGGGGAGCATCACCATGAGACGTATCACGTATATTTCGATTGTCGGGGCAATCGTCCTCCTAAGCGGGTGCGCGCACGTCGCGCATGAATGCGGCAAGCCGTTTGTCGCCGCCAAGAATGCGCAGGCTCTGGCAGAAATTGTCATACGAGAGGACGCGCCTCCTTCCACGCACTATGCGGCAGAGGAATTGCAGCGGTTCCTCGGCGAGATGACCAGCGCCTCCTTCCAAATCGTTCGCGACAACGGCGTGCCTCGGCAAACTCTCGTGCTTGCGAGCGCGCAAAGCTCGCTCTCTGCACTGCCCAAGGTGGATGCCGGCAAACTGGGCAAGGAAGGCTACGCCATCGACTGCAACGCCTCGCGCATCGTCATCACCGGCGGCGAGCCTCGCGGCGTGCTCTACGGAGTCTACGGCCTGCTCGAAGACCACCTCGGATGCCGCTGGTTCACGGCAAGCGTGAACCGCATCCCAAAATCCATGAACTTGGCAATCAAACCCTTTCGTGAGCGCACCGTCCCCGCTCTCGAATATCGCGAACCCTTCGTGGCCGATTGCTTCGACGGCGATTGGTGCGCACGCAACCGCATGAACAGCAGCTCAGGCAGGCTTGAGGAAAAGCACGGCGGCAAAGTCACCTACTCTGGATTTGTCCACACGTTCGACGGACTCGTCCCGCCGGCCCAGTACTTCGACGCGCACCCCGAATACTTCTCGCTGATCGATGGCAAGCGCCTCAAGGAAGGTTCGCAACTTTGCTGCACAAACGAAGACGTGATTCGCATCGTCACCGAAGAAATTCGCAAACGTATGCGCGAGCATCCCGAAGCCACCGTCTTTTCCGTATCCCAAAACGACCGGCACAATCCCTGTCAGTGCGATGCGTGCCAGGCCATTGCCAAGAGCGAAGGCACGGAATTGGGTCCAGTGCTCTTCCTCGTCAACCGCGTAGCCAGAGCCGTTAAGGACGAGTTCCCGGACAAACTTATCGACACCCTGGCCTATCAATACACGCGCAAGGCCCCCAAGACCATGCGCCCCGAACCGAACGTGATCATTCGGTTGTGCAGCATCGAATGCTGCTTCGCGCACACGTTTGAATCCTGCGACGACAAGGACAACATCAATTTCGTGAACGACGTCAAGGAATGGTCGAAGAAGTGCGACCGTCTCTGGGTCTGGAACTACGACACCTCGTTCTCGAACTATTTCACCCCGTTCCCAAGCCTCCGCGTCCGAAACGACAACATCAAGTTCTACGCGGACCACAACGTAACGGGTATCTTCGAGCAGGACGTGTACACGACGCTGCACGGGGAACTCTCCGAGCTGAGCGGATACCTGGGCGCGAAGTTCTTGTGGAATCCCGACTACGACGAAGACACCGCCATCAATGAGTTTCTCGAAGGCGTGTACGGCGCAGCGGCGGGTCCTATTCGGCGCTATATCGACCTGATTCACGACAAGGTGGAGAAGGACAATCTCCACATGAACATCTGGATTGGCCCGTCGCACCCGCTCTTGGACGGCGGCGTCCTTGAGCAAGCGGACAAGCTGTGGGACGAAGCGATCGCCGCCGTGGCAAACGATCCGGCTATTCTGGATCGCGTTCAGATCGCGCGGATGCCGATCGACTTCGCGTATATCGAACGTCTCCGCTCCGAAGGACCATCTCTCTATACCTACGATCAGGCATCGGGGAAAATCGTGGTTAACCCGGTCTTCGTGGCGCGCACGGACCGGTTCTTCGAAGTCGCCGAACGTTGCGGCGTATCGGAAATGCGCGAAGGCGGCGGCCCTATCGCTAAGTACAAGCAAGAGCTTCTCGCGCTGCGCGATGTAGTAAACGTCGAGCAGACGCCCCCGGTGGCTGTGCCGAATCCGGTCGCGGGCTTGACGTTCAAGTGCTACGAAGGTCTATGGAGCGCATTGCCCGACTTTGCGGCGATCCAGCCTGTCGAGCAAGGAATCGCCGGCGACATAAGCCTCAATGCAACGGCCCGCCGAGAGCAGTTTGCTCTTGTGTTCGAAGGGTTTATTCAAGTGCCGGTGGATGGACTCTATGCGTTCTACTGCAAATCCAACGACGGGAGCAAGCTCTTTGTCGGAGGCAAGGAATTGGTCAACAACGACGGACTTCACGGCACCGTGAGCAAGCCCGGCGCGATTGTCCTTAAAGCAGGTTACTATCCGATTCGCGTCGAGTACTTCGAGAGCGGCGGCAAGGAGGCCCTCGACGTGGCCTTTGAAGGACCCGGCATCGAGCGCCAGTCGATTCCCGCGGGCTCGTTGTTCCACGCGGGCGGATGATGTCACAATATTTGACCGCCGAGAACATAGGATTGTTCACGGCATGGGCGCAACCTGCTGCGGGTGCGCCCATGCCTGTCATGAGGGTTAACGGGGAGGTTGCATCGTGAACTATAGGTACATCAATTCCGATTCCGAGACTCCGTCGATCGGGTTAATCACTTCGATCCTGCTCGGGTTAGCACTGCTGCTCTTGGCCTGTGCACCCTGCTTCGCACAGACGGGCGCCGCGACACCCGTGGATGCCAAGGAGAGTTCGATTACGCTTCCAACGTACCCGTGGTACGACGACGTGAATCCGGTCTTCAACGAACTGGAGTCGGCCATTTACTACCCGTACACGCGCCAAGATCTGCTCGGACCGGAGAAATCCGACCGCACCTACAAGACACTCGTTCTCGAAAACGAGTACTTGCGCGTGACCTGCATTCCCGAGTTGGGCGGGCGTATGCACTCCGTGTTCGACAAAACGACCAACGAAGAGATGTACCACAAGAACGACGAGATCAAGCCCGCCCTCATTGCCATGCGCGGCGCATGGATCAGCGGAGGAATCGAGTGGAACGCCGGCCCCCAGGGCCACACCGTAACCATCGTTTCCCCTGTCGATGTGAAGATGGAGAAGAATCCCGATGGGTCCGCATCGTTTCTCGTCGCCAACACGGAAATGATCTTCCGCACGCGTTGGACGGTGCGGCTGACGCTGCATCCCGGCAAGGCGTTTCTGGATGAAGAAATTGCCATCGCAAACCAGACGGATGGCGTCCAACCTTACTACTTCTGGAACTGCACCGCCTTCCCGAATCTCCCGGGAACACGTTTCATCTATCCCATGTCGCTCGGCACGGACCACGGCGGCACAAACTTCTTCACGTGGCCCATGCACGAAGGCAAGGACATCACGTGGCTTAAGAACTACCCCACGATGTCCTCCGTCTTCGGGTACGACTGCCAGTTCGATTTCTTCGGAGCCTACGACGTTGACCGCGACCGAGGGATCGTCTCGTTTGCCAACCACGACAACGTGCGTGGCAAGAAGGCATGGACCTGGGGCAAGGACGACTTCGGCGTCGTCAGCCAAATGTCCTTGTCCGATGCCGGGCCCGTGAACGCGCAGTACATCGAAGTTCAGAGCGGCCCGTTGCTTACGCAGGCAGATTACGGAATGCTCAGGCCGCGCGATGCCGTGGCCTGGCGCGAGTTCTGGTACCCCGCGCACAGTCTGGGCGACGGATTCGAGTACGCCACAAGGGACGCGGTAGTCAACGTCAAACGCGACGGCGGCAACCTGAATGTCCTCATCCTTGCCACAGGCGAATTTCCCGGGGCGCGCTGCGTGCTCTCCAAAGACGGCAAAAAACTCGTAGAACAGAATCTGGACTTGACCCCGGCGAAACCGGCTCAGGTCGCTCTGCCTTCGGCCCCCGAAGGCGCCATCGCAATCGACGTGCGTGATGCTTCTGGTGCGCTGCTGCTGGCCTATAAGACGCCCTTGGACATTCCGAAGGTGGAACAGCCGGACCTCACCAAGAAGCCCGCGCGAGTCGACGGATTGCCCACCGCCGACGAGTTGTATCACGAAGCCTACCTGCTCGATAGCCAATCGAGCGCGCTTGGCGCACGCGCGGGCTATGAGAAGGTGCTTACCGTTGATCCGAAGCACATCCCCGCGCTGACGAGTCTCGCCACGCTCGACCTCGAAGAAGGCCGCTTCGCACAGGCCGCGGAACACGCCAAGCAAGCATTGGCGCGCGACCGCACCGACGGCTGGTCCTGGTATCTCTTGGGAGTTGCCAATCTACGCCTCGGCAACTACGACGAAGTGCTCCGGTGCACGACCAAAGCGCAGACGTTCAAGCAGACTCAAGCCTTGGGCTATAACCTCGCGGGGCGGGCCTACACGCGCATGAAGCGGTACGGCGACGCGGAAACAGCTTTCGAGCGCGCCGCATTGCTTGCTCCTGGCGATGCGCGCAACCGCGCGGAATTGCTTGCCATCCAAGTGCTCTACACCAATCCAAGCGCGATAGCCGATGCCGCCACCGTGGCCACGCAAGATCCGGTTGGTTATGTCTTTCGCGTCATCGCAGCATCCGGTGACGCCGTCAAGTTGAAAGAGGCCGCCCACGATGTGATCGCAAGCGCGGGCGAGATTGAGTTCAACGCGCTCGAAATCGCGACATTCTTTTCCGAATTGGGGGCCTACGACGCGGCAGCAAATTGGCTGAAAGCGTATGCGGCCGAAGCCGCGGCATCGGAGAAAGCGAAGCCATCGGCGCTGGTCGACTATGCGATTGCCTACTATTCAGGCCTCTCCGGCGACGCTTCCGGCGCCAAGACACGATTGAGCCAGGCCTCCAAGGCGTCCACGGATTACGTCCACCCGCATGGCATCGAAGCCGCTGCAATCTTCGACTCTGCGCTGAAAGCAAGTCCCGAAGACGCAAACGCCGAATTGCTTCTCGGATATGCATTGGCTGGCCTGCTGCGCATGGACGAGGCCTTGCCGCACTGGAAGAAAGCCGTCGAGATCAAGCCCAACCTGAGCACAGCATGGCGCCTGCTCGGACTGCACGCGTGGAAAAAGACGAAGGATCTGCCCGAGGCCGAACGCTGCTACAAGAAGGCCATCGAAGCACGTCCCGGAGATCAGATTCTCTACCGTGACCTCTGCAAGATCCTGCAAGAGCAGAACCGGCGCAAGGAGGGCATCACGCTGGCAGAGTCGGCTCCCAAAGAACCCACGCCGCGGTATGACTTGGCATTGTGGTTGGCCGGCGCGTATCTGGGCGAAAGCCGCTACGACGATTGCATCAACTTGCTCGCGAATGCGCACTTCTCGAACTGGGAAGGTAGCAGCGAACCGCGCGACATCTACCTTTCCGCACTCACCGCGCGGGGCAAGTCGCGCTTCGACAAGGCCCAATACGCCGAGGCCCTTGCGGACTTCGAACTAGCGCTGACCTTCCCGCCCAATCTCGGCGTCGGCGCCCGCTACGCCCTCACGGATGCGGAAACGCGGTATTGGATAGGCAGAACCTATCTTGCGATGGGCAAGCGCGACGAAGCGAAAGCCGCTTGGGAATTCGGCGCGAAGGAATACTCGTCGAAGGACAAGCCGCTGACATTTATCCCGTTGACGGACAGCCCGAACGAGTTCGTAGCCAAGTGCGCCACTGCTTTAGAAGTGATGGCGACCGGACAGTAGCCCAATCCCCTTCCCGAAGCAATGCCTCCCTCGGACCGGCGTCGACAAGCCGCCGGTCCGAGATTTTTCTATTGAGCGTCGTCAGTCTGCTGCTTGGCCGCACGGGACACACTTCCGTCGCCTGGATTTCCCCGGCATGATCGGCTATGGTCAAGGTTGCTGCACGGACTAGACTGGCGGGCCACAGACATGGCGGCGACTATGCGGACTCGTTTCGCTCTGCATTGCGCGTTCACACTCGCCCTCGCTGTGCTTTGCGCGGGATGCCCAACCTCGGATGATGCGGTCGCGAAATCGCTCACGTATCTGCAAATGACGCAGACCACGGCCGCAGATGAAGCGCGCGGCATCCCCGGACGAGACGCCGATTACGAGGGCAACTGGCCCCAAGTCTTCCATTTCAAGAGCGTACCCGGCTACCGCATTCGCGAGGTCAGCCCCTTTGTGGTTGCATTCATCCACCACGCATTGACTGTTATCAACGAAACCAACGCCGGCGCACTGGGCCTCTCGACCTCGGATATCGAGACTGCTCGCGCTATGCGCAAGAAGGCCGTCGCCTTCATGCTTCGTTTCGAGTCCTTAGCGGGCGAGCCAGACGCGCACACGTTCGGGTTTTGGCCACACGACGCCGCTCCCCTCTCCCCCGTGACGCCGCTCGAATCGCTGGCTCAAAGCGTCATGCAAGGCCCCGTTCTCAACGGCGACCGCGTCCCGTTGAACCTTGGCTATTTCCCCAGGGGGCTTGCCATTCCCGCCGACGCGGACGTGACGGCGACGGTGTATGCGGCCCTACTCGATGACGCCACGCTGGACGGCGGCCCCGGTTCGCCAATTCCCTTCGAACAGTTCTTCGCGGACTGGCGCGATACCGGGGCGATACCGCTTCGCCTCACTCCCGGCTGGCTCCCCCCGGCAAGTGGCGCCTATCTGACCTGGCTCTCCTATCTAGCCCCGCCGAATACAAGTATCCCCAACGACGTTGACCTGGTGGTTACCTCCAATGTGCTGTACGCGCTTGCACGATACGGGAAGTCCGGCACCCCGGGGTTTGACGAAACGGTCGCGCTGATAGACGGCGTTACCCAGCAGGGACTTCATCGCACGCGTTTCGCCGAACTAAGCTCCTACTATCCCGACAGCTTTGTCTTCCACTACTGCGTGTCGCGCGCCTTCTTCGCGGGCCCCGTGCCGGGCCTGCAACACGCCGTGGAAATCCTCGCCGATGATTTGGAGCAGAGTGCGCGCACGCGGCCCGATGGTGCGGTCTATTGGGACAAGGGAGCACCGCACCTCAACACCGCGTTTGCCGTGCTCACCTTGTTGAATGCTCGGCGCAACTCACCGCTTGTGGAGAATGCAATTGACTACCTCAGGTCAGAACAAGATCCCATCTGCGGCAATTGGCGCGAGGCCGTATTCTTCATCGCCCGCACCGATGGCGGCCAGGAAATCGATTGGGAATCGCCCGCCCTGACAACGGCCATGGCGCTTGAAGCAATTTGCCGCTACCGAGCGGAAATCGGGGACTGACACAAGCGAAGCGAACGCAGTGAGCGCAAGCTCCGCGCCTTCGAGCTAGCGTCACTCGGGACGACGCACAACGCTACATCGGATACGCGCCGTATTCTTGCACGGTCTTATACAACGCCACCAAGTTCTCCGCCGGAACCGCGGCTTGGACATTGTGCACGGTGTTGAACACAAATCCGCCGCCGCGCCCAAACACGCGAATCCGTTCGCGCACTTCATGCTCGATATCCCGAACCGCCCCGAAGGGCAGCGTATTCTGCGTATCCACCCCGCCGCCCCAGAACACGAGTCGATCTCCGTATTCCTCCTTCAGCGCCGCCGCCCCCATCTCGTGCGCGGAACACTGCACCGGATTGAGGATGTCGAATCCTGCCTCGATGAAGTCGTCCAGGAAGGCGCGCACGGACCCGCAGGAGTGAATGAAGGTCTTCCACGTCGTGTGCGTGTGCACCCAGTCATTCACGGCCTTGTGGAAGGGTTTGAAGAGATCGCGATACGCATCCACGGAAATGAACGGGCCGCGTTGCGTGCCGAAATCGGTCCCCGACACGAACACCGCCGAGACCTTGTCCCCCACCACGCCGTGTATCTTTTCCCAATTAGCAAGCGCGATTGCGCACTGCCTCTCGAAGATCTGGTAGACATGGTCTCGCCGCATCATCGTGCTCATGTACCATTCCGCCACGTCGCGAATCCCCTTAGGACGCTTGAGCCACGGCGCAGGCACAAGCGCGATGTCGCCGAACGCCGCACCGCCGAAGTTGGCGAGTATCGCGCGCCCCGTTTGGTGAAGCCGCTCGCACTCCGTGCGAAAGCGCTCCAAGTCCGGCGCGGAAACGGGCCCGAACTCCTCCAGATTGTCCTCGACTCGAAGCCTTGCGTCGTCGATGCGTTCTTGGCGCACGATCGTGTCGAAGTAGAAGCCGCCCTCCGGCATCCTCCCGCTGGGCGGCGCAGTCTTGTCGCCCTCGGGAAACATAAGGATATCCCCGTTCGCTTCCGGATCGGTGTTGAACGCCTCGGGAACAAGCACGGGCGTGCCGTCGCTCAAGTGCCACGGCTTCCAGTTCTTGTTCTCGAACCCAAACAACGTCCGTGCGCCCCCCAGGCCAACCACGTCCACTCCAAGCGCGTCCATCAGATCGGGTGCAATTTCACCCAGCATCTGATACGGCTCCGTAACCTTGACGGGCGTGCCTGGCGCGTCAAGCCCCAGCGCCTGTCGCAACAGATATACGGAGCGCACGTGCATGCCCGTCACGGCGCTCGCGCCCAAATCCAGCGGCAGCCGGTCGGGTTCGCGATGATTCAGGGCTGCGAAGACGCGTTCTCTGGACGTCATGATCTCTCTCCTCCAAGCCAACGCCGTTCGATTTCTTCCAGAGTCTTGCCTTTGGTTTCCGGCACGATCAAGGCTACAAACACGAATGCGACAACACACATGGCTGCGTATAAGAAGAAGGACTTCCCCGCAAAACGTTCGAGCATCCACGGGAACGATTGCGACACCGCGAAGCACGCCACCCACAGGCACACCGTGGCAATCGACATCGCCGTGCCGCGGATGCGCGTCGGGAAGATCTCGGCCATGACGACCCACACAACCGGACCCATAGCCACGGCAAACGAGGCCACGTAGGTCAACACGAACAACAGCACCCAAGGCCCTTGAAGTCTACCCAGGACAAATGCCCCGCCCAAGAGAAATAGCGAAATCCCCATGCAGGCGGAGGCCGCCAAGAGCAACGGCTTTCGCCCAATCCGGTCCACGACAAGGACAGCCACAATCGTGAAGACGAGATTGACGATGCCGACAATCACGGTCTGCGAAATCGCGTGCGCCGCGTCGAGTCCCGCCGACTTGAAGATCTCCGGCGCGAAGTAAAGCACGACGTTGATACCCGTGACTTGTTGAAGAATCGCCAATGCCACTCCAATGACGAGGGCAACGCGCATGCCCGGTTTCAACAGTAGGCCCAGGGAGGGTCCTTCGTGCTGGATGGCATCTTCAATTTCCGTCATTTCCCGCTGCGCATGTTCCGCGCCGCCGAGGGACGTCAATATCCCCAATGCTTGTTCGCGACGGCCTTGCTTGAGCAGCCATCGCGGACTCTCCGGCACGCCAAAGAGTAGCACAAAGAAAATGATCGCGGGCAAGGTCTCCGAACCGAACATCCACCGCCAACCATAGGTGACGTTCCACGTTTCGCCCCCGATGGAATCGCCGGCTTGCGCGATGTACGCGTTCACGAAGTAGACGAGCAGCATGCCGAAAACAATAGCGAATTGATTCAAAGAGACCAGACGCCCCCGAATCCGTGCAGGGGCGATCTCCGAAATGTACAACGGCGACAGCATCGACGCGGCGCCAACGCCAATCCCGCCGACGATGCGCGCAATGCTGAATTCCGTCAAGTCCCGCGGCAATGCGGAGCCAATTGCCGACACCGTAAACAACACGGCGGATAGCAACAACATCCGCTTTCGCCCAATGCGGTCGCTCGCGACGCCCGCGAAGCTTGCACCGATGATGCAGCCGACCAGCGCGCTCGACGCAGCCCACCCTTCCAGGTGCGCGTCAAGTTCGAACCGCGTCTTGAGAAACCCGATGGCCCCCGAGATTACCGCCGTATCGTATCCAAACAGCAGTCCCCCGAGCGTCGCGACGAATGTCGCCAATACGACGTACCGCGTTCCCCCACGGTTGCTCACGCTTCGACCCTCCCTGCGATTCTGCCTGCGTTCCCGCGACGGTCTCCACTCTTGAAGCGACTAATCCAAGCTACCTCGCTCGTTTCACGAGCCTTTAGCCGCCGCTTCAGCCCCATACTTTTCCCACATCTGCTTTGCGACTGCAACCGGGTCCCCCTCGGGACGCTCGCTGTACACTTCCGTTTGGTGCGTCCAGGCCTCTTCCCATTGCTGAAACTCGCGGTCAATGGCCTCCGCTTCCAGCGCTTGACCCGTTTCCAACGACTGCTGCAACGCGTCCAAGTACTTCTTCCAGCGAGGCACATAGAATCCTCGAATGAGTCCTCCCCACTGCTTAGCCGCATAGTCGTGAAGCACGCTATCCGCGCCGCCCCACAGCGTGATCTGGTTTCGCGCATTCCATTCGTAGTGCCGCTGGCTTGTCTCGTCCGAACCCCATGCCTTCGCATCGCGAATCCACTTGCCCAACAAAAACTCCTGCCGTGTCGACACCAGCGTATCCACGTCGATCATCAGGTCGAGCAGGCGTTGGCTCGCGGAAGCCAGCCGCTCCTTGTCCTTCTGAGCGTACGCAGACTTGATCTCGTAAATGCGCGCAGGCACAAGACCCGTCAGCACTTCGCGGCCCACATGGACAACGTCGTACCCATACGTGTCGAGACTCCCTAAGTCGCTCCCGCACTCCAGAAGTAGATGCCAAGCCTTCGCCAGATCCGCTTCATTGAATTCGCGCTGAGCAGTCGCCTCCTCGGAAGCGGGCAACGCAGGCCTCTCGCAAATGGCGGAGGAGTTCCGGCTTGGCTTGCTGTATGCCGTCTCCAGGAGCAATCCCCACGCGTCCGCCGCCTTGGCACTAACTTGACCGTATCGCCGCTCCGCGTAACCTCGTATCCACGGCTTCGTGTCAATTGGTCCCGGCTGCCAGAACAGACTATTCATCAGGTCATAGACCACAGGATTGTATCCAAGCCCTTCCATGATGCACCCCATTCCATTGAGGTTGCCCCGAGTGGGACTCGTCATGGCCTTGTTGAGATTGCCCGCGATTTGCGGCAACCCGCCGTGCAGGCTGACCTGATCGCCAAAGTCTTGGATGATGCACCACACCCACGGCTTTCCGTAGAAGGACGCCGTCTTCTCCCACGCAGGCCGGGACTCGCAGTAAAGATCGAGGACGATCATGCGGTCGTCCGGCACGGCCGTCAGCAACGCTTCCGCTTGCGGCGCCTGCCAAAACTCCGGATTGTTGACGAACAACCAGCCTTGCATGACCCAGATAGCATCAGGGTCTCCCGCAGCCATCGCGCCGTGAACCGCCTTCGCCATGCCCGCGAGAAATGCGGGATCGTTGCTAGGCGGCGACATCTCGATGAACGTGTCGGCGGCGTAAAGGTGATCGGTCCCGTACTCCTTTCGTTGCGCCTCGATGAATGCCTTGCCAACCTTCTCGAATAGCGGGTCGGCGGGATCGACGAAAAGCGTGCCAGGGAACCCGCACCAACTCGGAAGCTGCCGCAGGGCAGCATTGGGAAAGTGCTTCTGAAATGCCCGAGGTACATGCCCCGTGAAACCCTGCAACACAGGCGTCATTCCCAACGCCCGCTCACGCTCCAGAATCTTCTTTTCAAGGTCGCGATGGCGCTCGATCCAATCCTGACGCAACGGCCCGCCCCACCCGTCCATGCACCCCATCCAACCAAACGGAAGATACGCGGGCCCCACCATGAACTCGCCAATCTCCGCGTCGGACAACCCCATATCGCGGCACATCGATTGCCAAATGGCTTCCTGCCCCGTGACGGCCAACGGCATGTTGATACCTTGAAGCGCCATCCAATCGATGATCCGCTCCCACTGCGGCCAGTCCCACCACGCCATGGAATAACTGAAGCAGCAATAGTTGAAGCAGTATCGATACGTGAACGGCGTGACGATTCGAATCCGTTCATCGAACGGAGGTAATGGTCTTGGAAGCTGCAATTGATCGCCGCACAGCGAAACACTGGCGCGGCAGAAGTTCTTCAAATAGTAGTTGAGCGCCGAGGCCATGGCCACGCCCGTCGAACCGCGCAAGACAACCTTGCCCTCGCGGGACTCCACTTCGAAGACATCGCACTTCGCTTCCTCGGGAATTTGCTGAAACACAAACTCATCCGCGCGATCCGGCAGCAATCGCTTTAAAAGCGCCAGCGCCGCATCCTCGGATGCGCTGGCATGGCACGCGCACGAAATCAACACAGACAAGACCAGACAACCGATCGCGAATTTCACGACACGCATGCCCATACTCCCCTGAGAGAACCCCCCTGGTTCTTGAGTGCTGTAACGCTGGCTTCCAGCCGGCTCTTCAGCATCGCTGGCTTCCATCCAACGCTTCAGCAACGCTGGCTTCCAGCCGGCTCTTCGCCAACACCCCGGTAAACCCTATACCAGACAGGCTACCCCGCGCCAACTCGGGTGAACGGCGTGCACGTGTCCACCTCTTCCGCGCCGGAGACGCACGACACACCCCCCTCTCCCCGCACTCTGCCTCTCACTTCCGTTTCCCAGGCGACTCCGACTATTATAGACCCCGTATTCCATTCGGGGGGTCTCGCGCAATCGCAGGTGGAATCACGCGGCATCCATGACACGCTATGCGCCCCCCCTCGAATACCCATGGCGACACGGTCGTCAGAAGAAACCACTGGGAGGATAAACCGTGAGTAGACCTATCGCGTGTGGCCGCACGGTCACGCTTCTGGCTGTCGTTGCGCTGTTGCTCGGGTGTGGCGGTCAATCCGTCAACAACTCAACAGCAGGCAGTGAACCCTCCCAAATCGTAACCGCCGCGCCCCCCGGCCCCATCCGCATCGGATTCCTCGTGAAGCAACCGGAGGAACCCTGGTTCCAGCAAGAGTGGAAATTCGCACAAAAAGCCGCGGACGAATTCGGCTTCGACCTGATTAAGATCGGCGCGACGGATGGCGAGAAAGTCCTTGCTGCAATCGACAATCTGGCCGCCCAGAAGGCGCAGGGATTTGTCATCTGCACGCCCGACGTGCGGCTTGGCCCGGGCATCATGGCCAAGGCAACTGCGAACAAGCTGAAAGTGTTTACCGTCGACGACCAATTCGTCGGAGCCGACGGCACATTCATCGATGTGCCCTACATGGGAATCTCCGCGCGCAAGATCGGAGAGTCGGTGGGAAGAACACTCGCCGAAGAATTCAAACGGCGCGCGTGGCCTATCGAGGAAACCGCCGCGGCGGGCATCACCTTCAACGAACTCGACACCGCGCGCGAACGCACCGACGGCGCAATCGCAGCGCTGAAGGCCGCGGGCTTCCCGGAAGATCGCATCTTTACCACCCCCGAGCGGACCTCGGACACCGAAGGCTCGTTCAACGCCGCCGGCACCTTGCTCACGCAACACCCTGAGATCAAGCGTTGGCTCGTGTTCTCGATGAACGACGAAGGCGTCATGGGCGCCGTCCGCGCCATGGAAGGCCGGGGCTTCAACGCAGATACCGTTTGCGGCGTCGGCATCGGCGGCAGCACCTGCCTCGTGGAATTCGAGAAGGCCACGCCTTCGGGATTCTACGCCACCTGCCTGATCAGCCCCCTGCGCCACGGCTACGAAGCGGCCACACTCCTCTATAAGTGGATTCACGACGGCGTCGAGCCACCGAAGGACACGCGCACGGAAGGGTTCATCATCACCCGCGAAAACTACAAGCAGGTGATGACGGAACAGGGCCTTCTGGACGAAGAGAGCCCCGCTCAGTAAGGAGTCCCGCTGTGTCTCGTCGAATGCCGTGGGGTGGAAACTCCGGAATGCTGTTGGTCTTCGTGGCCCTATTCGCAACCTTGTCGTTCACCGTTCCGAATTTCTTCTCGCAGCCGAACATGATTGCCCTCGCACTCTCCGTGGCCACGGTGGGCATGCTCGCGTGCACGATGCTCTTCTGTCTCGCCTCGGGCGATTTCGATCTCTCCATCGAGGCCGTGGTCGCCTTCAGCGGCGTCCTCGCCGCCGTCGTTGCTAACGAAACCAACAGCATCGAGCTCGGGATGGCATCCGGCATACTGGCGGGCGGCGTTGTCGGCCTGATGAACGGAACGCTCATCGCAAAGGCCGGCATCAACGCGCTTATCGTTACACTCGGCATGATGCAGATAGTGCGCGGTCTCGCGTTCATCGTTTCCAAAGGCAGCGCAGTCGGCATCGCCAATCCACAGTTCTATACACTCGGCATGGAAAGCCATCTCGGAATCCCCAATCCCGTCTGGATCACCTTAACCTGTTTCCTCGTCTTCGGAATCGTCTTGAACAAAACCAAGTTTGGCCGTCACACCCTCGCCATCGGCGGCAGCCGCGACGCCGCGCATCTCGCCGGTGTCCCCGTCGACCGCGTCAAGATTCTCATCTTCACCCTTCAGGGGCTGATGGCAGGATTCGCGGGGATCATCATGGCCTCGCGCATGACCAGCGGCCAGCCCAACAGTTCGCAAGGTCTCGCGCTGGATGTGATCTCCGCATGCGTGCTCGGCGGCGTTTCGCTATCGGGCGGAATTGGCACGATGGGCGGCGCAATCGTCGGCGTGCTCATCATGGGTACCGTGCAAAACGCGATGAACCTGATGAACGTCGAGACGTTCTACCAATACGTTGCACGCGGATTAATCTTGCTCGCGGCGGTTGGCTTCGACCAATGGAAACGGCGCCGCGCATAGGCCCGCGTCTTCTTAAACAAACGGACGGAGTATGCAGAGAATGCGCTTGCCCAAAATGAACATCGTTGTCATCTTCCTCTTGCTGTGCATCTCCTCGCTCGCACAAGCCCAGGAACAACTCGTCCTCGCGGAAGACGGCACAAGCGCATTTCGCATCGTCGTCGCCGCGTCGGCTTCGCCTTCGGAGCGCTACGCGGCAAGCGAACTGCAACGCTTCCTCAAGGAGATCGCTGGCGTAGACCTGCCCATCGCGACCGATGCCGATCCCATTCAGCCACACGAGATCCTCGTGGGCAAGAGCAAACACCTCGATAGCCTCAACCTGAATATCGACTGGCCAGCGTTGGGCACGGAAGGAATCGTAATGCGAACGCACGAGGGACATCTCGTGCTCGCGGGCGGTTCGAAACGCGGTGCAATGTACGCGGTCTACACCTTTCTCAATGAAATCCTCGGCTGCCGTTGGTTCACGCCGGAAGTCAGCCGCATTCCGAAGACGGAGCGAATCGCCATTCCTTCGCTGAACATCACCCGCGTCCCCCTCTTCGAGTACCGCGCGGAGACGTGGAGTTCCGCGGCCAACGCCGACTGGGCGGCCCGCAATTACATCAACACCTGCGGGGCATTGGATGAAGAGCACGGTGGCTCCTACGCAGCCATCGGCGGCGGACACAGCTTCCATGCCATTCTTCCTCCCGGCGAATTCTTCGCCACGCATCCCGAATACTACCCGCTGATCGGCGGAATTCGGACCGCGCAGAAGAGCCAGCTCTGCTTCACGAATCCCGATGTCGTGAAGGCCGCCACCGATTGGGTTCTCAAGCAACTCAGGGACAAACCCAAGACCGATTTCGTCTGGGTTGCCCAGATGGATTGCCGCGGTTGGTGCGAGTGCCCCTCGTGCGACGCTATCTTCAAGCGCGAAGGCAGCGAGTCGGGGCCCCTGTTGGAGTTCGTCAACCAAATCGCGGACGCCATCAAACCCGAGTTTCCCGACGCCAAGATCGCCACCTACGCCTACGGCGATACGCGCAAACCGCCCAAGTCCGTCAAGCCTCGCGCCAATGTCACGGTGATGGTCTGTCCGATCGAACTCTGCTACTCGCATCCCGTCGCGACGTGCGAACTCAACCGCACCTTTGTCGACGACCTCGCCGGTTGGGCGAAATTGACGGACAAGTATTACCTCTTCGACTACACCGCCAACTTCGATCATTACGTGATGCCGCAGCCAAATCTCCGCGTGTTGCAGCCCAACTACCAGCTCTACGTGAAGAACAACGTGCGCGGCATCTTCGCACTGGGCAATCCCGGCAAAGGCACTGAACTCGCGGAGTTGCGCGCGTATCTGCTCGCCCGCCTGATGTGGAATCCCGATTGCGACGTGAAGAGGGACACCGACGAGTTCATGGAGGCGATGTACGGCAAGGCGGCGGAACCCATCAAGCAGTACTTCGCTCTCATGCACGACAAAGTCGAGAAGGACAACATCCACTGCGGAATCTCCGCCAGCCCCATGCTTCCCCATCTCAGTCTTGAGATGATCGCCAAGGCGAAGGTGTTCTTCGATGA
>JBHEKO010000211.1:0-10105 GCA_041859475.1 Candidatus Hydrogenedentales bacterium | reverse complement strand
TGTCGTTGTTGTCGCGGGCGAAGACGCGGTCCATATCGCCAGAGAATTTTAGTGGCGAAAAGGGCAAGGGCGGCATGGCGAGGGAAGGCGAAGGCGCGGCGTGTGCCCGCGACCTTGGGCAGGGTTGGAAGATCTCCCCGTGCGTCTTCATCCAGCCGGGACAGGTCTACGAGTTGGCGGACATTGGCGGGCCCGGCGCGATCCAGCAGATTTGGATGACCCCGACCGGCAATTGGCGGTATTCCATTTTGCGGATCTATTGGGACGACGAGGAGACGCCGAGTGTCGAAGTGCCCATCGGCGATTTCTTCGGCATGGGGTGGGGCAAATATGCGCCCCTGAATTCGCTGCCCGTGTGCGTCAACCCTGGCAGCGCCTTCAACTGTTATTGGGAGATGCCCTTCCGCAAACGGTGCCGCATGACTTTCCAGAATATCGACGAAGAGAAGATGGTCCTCTACTACCAAATCAACTACGCGTTGACAGACGTGCCCTCCGACGCCGCGTATTTCCACGCCCAATTCCGACGGACAAATCCGCTGCCGTATAAATCCGTCTACACGATCCTTGACGGCGTTGAAGGCCACGGCCAGTACGTCGGCACCTACATGGCCTGGCAAGTGAACAACACCGGGTGGTGGGGCGAAGGCGAGATCAAGTTTTACATGGACGGCGACAAAGAGTGGCCGACCATCTGCGGCACGGGCACGGAAGACTATTTCTGCGGGTCGTACAACTTCGACCGGGAAGGCAAGTACACCGAGTTTTCGACTCCCTACGCGGGTCTGCACCAGGTGATCCGCCCAGACGGAACCTACCAGTCGCAACAGCGCTTCGGCCTCTACCGCTGGCACATCATGGACCCCGTCCGATTCGAGCAGGACTTGCGCGTCACCATCCAGGCCCTCGGCTGGCGCAGCGGTCGACGCTACCTCCCCAACCAAGACGACATCGCCAGCGTCGCCTACTGGTACCAGGCCGAACCGCACGCCGCATTCCCGAAGCTGCCGGAGAAGGATTGTTTGGAAGTCATTTAGTCGCAATGCTTCAAGTCGTTGCCGGAGGGCGGACTTTCTAGTCCGCCATCTTTGTGCCCCGCCGACTTCTGCCAAATGGCGGACAGGAATGTCCGCCCTCCGACGAAGACACCTTTGTGTCCGCCACTTCGGGAATATTAAAATTGGGCGGGAATTTTAACTTGCGCCGATTGAGACTAAAGACAAGGATGACCAGTAGGGTCGCGCGGGAATTGTGCAAGAGATAACCGGTCGCCGCTACAATAAGCGGTACTCGTACGGGGCATATGTTGCGCTGATCAACGAAGGAACCGAACTTTGAGGGAAGGGGCATAGCGTGGCCGATAAGAAGCCGCTTTTGGGGGTGATTGGCGGGAGTGGTGTGTACGACATCGCGGAGTTGGAGAACCGCCGCTGGGTAAAGGTGGATTCGCCGTTTGGGAAACCATCGGACGAATTGCTGTTTGGCGAGTTTGAAGGCAACCAGCTTGTGTTCTTGCCCCGCCACGGACGCGGCCATCGGATACCGCCGTCGGAGATTAACTTTCGCGCGAACATCGACGCGCTCAAGCGCGTGGGTGTCGAACAGATCCTGTCGATCAGCGCCGTGGGTTCGCTCCGCGAAAACCTGCACCCTGGCAACTTCGTCATCGTCGATCAATTCATCGACCGCACGTTTGCGCGCGAGAAGTCGTTCTTCGGGACGGGCATGGTCGCGCACGTGTCGATGGCGCATCCCGTGTGCGGGCATCTTGGCGATTGCATCGAGAAGGCCGCCAGCGGTTTGGATGTAAAGACCGAGCGCGGCGGGACGTATATGGTCATGGAAGGTCCGCAGTTCTCGTCGCAAGCGGAGTCGTTCCTGTACCGGCAGTGGGGGTGCGACGTTATTGGGATGACGAATATGCCAGAGGCGAAGCTGGCGCGGGAAGCGGAGATGTGCTACGCGACGGTCGCGATGGTGACGGATTACGATTGCTGGCATCCCGATCACGACGATGTGACGGTCGACCAAATCATCGGCGTGTTGCGCGCCAACGCGGACCATGCGCGCGACTTGATCAAGCGGCTTGTGCCGATTCTGGAGAATGCGGAGGCGTGCACCCATGGTTGCCGGACCGCTCTCGAATATGCGCTAATCACACCACCCGAGGCACGCGATCCCGAAGCAGTTACCAAGCTTGATGCCGTTGCCGCCCGCGTGCTCGGCAGATAGAAGGGGGACCGATTTCATGGACAGTTCCGAACGAACGGCGGGAGATATCCTTGCAGAAATGGCGCGTGTCTATGCCTCGTGCCAATCGTATCGCGACAAGGGGCAAGCGACGTCGGTGTACGCGGACGACGGCAGGGAGCGGCACGACGAGATGGTGTTTCGCACGGCCTTTGTGCGGCCGGACCGATTCCGATTCGAGTTGCGCTTCCGGTTCGACGAGAGCGCGCGGTGGCGTTGCTGCATCGTGTGGGTTTCGGGGGAAGAGGTGCAAACGGTGGACCACGACGGCCCGCTCGCGCAGCTCATTCAGGACGCACTGGCCAAAGACGCATCCGTCCCCGAAGCTGCATTCCATACCGACCGTTTCCGGCTCAGCTTGAACATGGCCATCGGCGCCGCGACAGGCGTCTCGGGGGGGGCGGCGCACATGGTGCCGGCCCTGCTGCTACCGGATCTTATCGGCGGTGCGCGCTTGACGGATGTGAAGAACCCCGTGCTGCTTGCGAGCGAGACGTACGAACGTTCGTACTGTTTTCGCGTGGAAGGCCAAACGCCAAACGGCTCCATCAAGACGCTTTGGATCGACCAAGCGAGTTTTTTGCTGCGGCGCGTGGAAACGCGGCGTCCTTCGACACCGGATGGAACCCCTTCGATAGTCGCATACGAGCCTCAGCTCAATGCGGCGATTTCGGACGACGAGCTTGCGTGCAGCGCGAGCGCCGATTAGGTGGGGAGTTCCTGCAGTCTCGGATAGCGTTCCATTAGCGTGGGCGGAATCTCGGCGACGCGTTTTCCAAGTCCGGCCATGAGTTCGAATGCGTTTACGATTGCCTGACCCGCGTAGTGATTGTTCGTGATGACGTAGAGTTCGTTCGTCATTTCGCGGATGCGCTCGATCTTCTTCAACCACTGCACCAACTCGTCGCGGCTGTACAAATAGTCGTACCGGTCGTCCCTGCCTGCGTCCTCGCGGAACCAATCCGCGGCGTTGCGCCCGTGAAGCCGCACGTATCCCACGCGCGCCGTGGCCTTGGCCGTCGGCGCGAGCGAATTCGAGAACAACGGCTGATCGATATTGCAGAAGGCCACGCCGCGTTCTGCGAGCCCGTCGAAGACCTCGGGCCGGTTCCACGACGCATGCCGGATCTCCAGCGTCAGCGGATACGCGGCAAACGCATCGAGCACGCGCGCCAGCCATTGGCGATTCTCCGGCGTGCGCTTGAAGCTCCACGGAAACTGAATCAGTAGCGCGCCGAGCTTTCCCGCTTCGGACAGTGGGGCGATGGCGTCGCGAAACTGCCGCACCTCCGCGTCACCCGGCCACGCATCGCGCTCGTGCGTGAACCGCTGCCAAAGCTTCGCGGTGAACATGAACTGAGGATTGCCCTCAACCTTCATCACCCACGCGGCGCAATGAGCGGGATTCGGGGGGTGATAGAACGAAGAGTTGACTTCCACGGTGTCGAAGTATTCACAAAGATACGCGAGCGGATGCAACGACTTCGGCATCCTGGGCGGGTAGACGATCCCTTTCCAATCGTCGTACGACCAGCCCGCGGGACCGACGCGAATGCACACGGGAGGAGCGACAGGAACTGTCATGGGGCCTCCTACGGCGTCGGCTGCTGCGCGCCCTTTTGGACGACGGCCAGACCCATTACCTCGAGAATCTGTGTGTATTTCGCGTTGGAATTCAAAAGTTCCCGGTAGAATTGGGTCACGCCGGGCCAATCGCCGATGTCGTGAAAAGCGATCAAGCCTCCATCCACAACAAACGGTGACCAGAGTTCGAAGTCGAGCTTGGATGCATCGTAGGAGTGGTCTGCGTCGATGAACAACAAGCGGATGGGCTTGTCCCAATCGCGCGCTGCTTCTTCCGAACTCGCGACCATGGGAATCACGTAATCGGCCACATCGAGCTTCTTCAGGTTCTCTCGAAAGATTGCGAAGGTCGATCCGGACGCCGCGATGTCGGCGTCTTCGTGCTGCTTGCCCTTTTGATGTTCCGGGGAACCGGTGAACCGGTCGATGGCCCAAACCTTCTCCCGTCGCGCCCGTTTGGTTCCGCGCGCCAGCCAGCACGTCGACTTGCCTTTGAAGCTGCCCAACTCGACAATCTCGCCGACCCCCGGCCCCTGTTCCGCGAGCGTCATTAAGGCATAGCCCTGAATGTCGAACAGATAGCCGCCCACGTTCTTTTGAAACACCGACATCTCGTAATAGTCGAACACGAGCTTGAGCCGGTACATGATGGAGTCCATGTTCATGAGAAGAGTCCTTCGCTTGCAACTGGCACATCATAATAGACGCGAGTCATCATTGGGAACCTGCAACGCTTGCGATTATTGCAGAGCACGGGTTCTATCCCGGGCGGTGTTGAGTGACATGAAGTCCAAGCAAACTCCGCCCGCCACGGAAGACGGGCGCTGCAGGGAAGACTTGGCATGCGGCAGTTCAGACAATCGACTGCATAACCGGTTTCGATTTCGGCTACTATACCCGCCATGAGCACCATCACTGTCTTGACCCTGATTCCGAATGCGGGCGACCGCCTTGCGCGTTGTTTGGAGAGCGTGCAGTGGGCGGACGATATCTTCTGCGTCGTGGACCCGAAAACATCGGACGGGTCGGACGAGGTGGCGCGGAAGTACTCGACGCATGTGGTCGCGCATGAGTATGTGAACAAGGCGGACCAGTGCAATTGGGCGATTCCTCGGATCGAGACGGAGTGGACGCTGGTGCTCGATGCGGATGAGTGGGTGTCGCCGGAGTTGGCCGCGCGCATCAAGGACATCATGGCGTCGCCGGGTAGTTGCGACGGGTACACGGTCAAGCGCTTGTCGTATTTCTTCGGGAAGCTCATCGAACATTGCGGCTGGGACCACGACTACAACGTGCGTTTGTTTCGCACGAAGAAGGGGCGCTACCGCGTACAGCGCGTGCACGCGACCATCGACATCGACGGGACGATGGGCCGCATCGACGAGGTGATGTTCCACGACGACAAGCGCGATTTCGAGGAGTATTTCCGTACGTTTCAGCGCTTCACAAGCTGGTCCGCGGAGGATCTCCACGAGCGCGGAAGACGCGCGCGTTTCACGGACCTCACGTTTCGGCCCGTGTTGCGCTTCATCAAGATGTTCGTGGTGCGCCAGGGATTTCGCGATGGCATGCACGGGGCCGTGCTCTGCGGCCTTGCGGCATTCTCCGTGTTCACGAAGTACGCGAAGCTCTGGGACCTTCAGCGCAGGAAGGCGTAGCGCGCAACCAACGCCGCGGCGATGATGTACATCACGGGATGCACCTGCCTGCCTCTGCCCGTGAGCAGCTTGATGCCCGCATACGACACGCACCCCGCCGAGATGCCTTCGTGGATGGCGTAGCCGAACACCATGATTGCGATGGTCACGAAGGCTGGCAGGCTCTCTGTGACGTCGTCCCATTTCACGCGCAGCAAGGGCGCCATCATCAGCAACCCAACGGTGATTAGTGCCGGGGCCACGCCCGGGTACATGGCCACGTGCAGGTCCGTCGGCTTGAGGCCGTAGAACGCGGGGCCGATGTCGACGCCGACGAAATGCACGATCGGCGCAAACGCGATCGCCGCGAGAAAGCACACGCCCGTCACCACCGCCGCCAGACCGGTTCGCGCGCCCGTCGCCACGCCCGCCGCGCTTTCGATGTAGCTCGTGACGGTGGAGGTGCCGAACAGCGCCCCCACGCACGTGGCGATGGCGTCGGAAAGAAAGGCCTGTGGCGCGCGCGGCAGGTTGCCGTCTTCCCCGATGAAACCGGCCTGGCGTCCCACGCCGACCAAGGTGCCCACCGTGTCGAAGAGGACCATGAAGAAGAACAGCAGAATGGCGATGAGCGCTTTGTCCCAATGCGCAAGCAACTCGCCAAACCGAAGGCTGAAGAAGGTGTCGAACGATGGCGTGAAGGCCTCTTCGGGCCGGGGCATGACGCCCGTGACAAGCCCGAGCACACACGTTGTCACGATGCCGATGAGGATCGCGCCCCGCACGTTCAGCGCCAGGAGCGTGGCGATGAGGAAGGTCCCCGCCAGCGCGATTAACGGAGCCCCGGCGGTGAGATCGCCGAGTGTTACCATGGTCGTGGGGCTGAGCTTCACGATGCCCGCCCATTGCAGGCCCACGAAGGTGATGAAGAACCCGATAGCAGGACCGATGGTGTCTTTGAGGCAATCCGGCATCACCACGAGTACCTTTTCGCGAATGCCGAAGATCGAGATGGCCACGAAGAGCAGCCCCGATATCAACACGATGGTGAGGCCTGCCTGCCACGAGAAGCCCATCGCGCCGGGGAACGTCGAGCATACGGTGAACGCGAAGAAGAAGTTCTCGCCCATGCCCGGGGCCAGCGCGAAGGGGTAGCGCGCATACAGGCCCATGAGAAAACACGCGAACGCCGAGGATAGACATGTCGCCATCAGCACGGACCCGAACGGCATGCCCGCCGCGCTCAATACGGTGGGTTGTACGAAGATGATGTAACTCATCGTCGCGAAGGTGGTCAGTCCGCCGACGATTTCGCGGCGCACGGTGGACCCGGCTTCGCGAATTCCGAAGTACCGGTCGAGTTGATTCACTTCCCCCCCTTGAAGAGATCTGAGATTTGAAATCTCAAATTTGAAATTGAATCCAAAACTCGCATTTCAGAACTGAAATTCCAAATCTCAGATTTGAAATTGGACCTCACCGCTTAAACTTGGAGCGCTTTGAAATGAGCGACGGCCGATTCGCCCAGCGCGTCGAGGTGGTAGCCGCCTTCCAGCACCGACACGACTTTCCCGTTGGCGATACCCTTCACCATCTCCGTCAGGTGGACGAAGGTGGCCGCATCCAGCCGTTGCGAGGCGAGCGGGTCCAGGCGATGCGCGTCGAATCCGCAGGAGACGATGAGGAAATCCGGGTCGAAACGTTGGAACTCCGGCAGGACGTGTTTCTCCATGGCGGCGATCCACTCGCCCGGCCCATTGCCCCACGACATCTGCACGTTTAGATTCGTGTTGTTCTTTCCGCGCTCGCTGGGGAAACCCGTTCCGGGAAACAAGGGGTGCTGGTGAATGCTCGCGTAGTAGACCGAGTCGTCCTCGTAGAAGGAATTTTGCGTGCCGTTGCCGTGGTGCACGTCCCAATCCAGGATGGCGATCTTCTTGATGCCCGCTTCGGCCTGCAACCACCGCGCCGCAATCGCCACGTTGTTGAACAGGCAGAACCCCATCGCGCGGTCCGTCTCCGCGTGATGTCCCGGCGGCCGCACCGCGACAAAGGCGTTGTCCACTTCCTTGTCCGCCACGGCCCGGCACGCCCCGATGGCCGCTCCCGCCGCCGTCAACGCCGCGTTCCACGACCCTTTCCCCATGCTCGTGTCCACATCGGGATAGTCGCCGTCCTCGGCGCAGGTCTTCTCGATTGTCGCGATGTGGTCTTCGGCGTGGATGCGCAGTAAGTCCTTGCGGGTGGCCGGTCCGCTGGCGATTTCCGGCGGATTCAGCTTCGCGGCGGCAAACGCATCGCGGACGGCCTCCAGGCGGGCAATCCGTTCGACGTGGCCCGGCCCGGTGTCGTGCAGCAGCCCTTCCTTACGGAAGATGTATCCCGTTCGCGCCATTCGATTCTCCTGCTGCCCGGCTGGTTGTCGTTGGCGACGATTGTACGCAGTTGGGGCAGAGGAAGCCACGTTTGCAGGGGGGGAGGGTCGGGCGGGTAAAGGGGAATAGGACGGATTGGCCGGGTCGGTCCTATGAGATAAGTGGGAAACAGCGATGGTTGGTGGATGTTTCGCCGGTCTGGGGTAGGGACGTTTCGGGCCTTGGGTAGGGACGTTTCGCCGAAACGTCCGCGGGTGACCGCAGTTTGCGGGTAGGGGCGAAGAGGCGGTTTCGGCGAAACTGCCCTACCTCCTTTCTCGAAGAGGCGGTTTCGGCGAAACCGCCCTACCTAAGAGGCCCTATCCGAAAACACTGGTAAAATTTGTAAAACTGAATTATTATTCAGTGTTGTATTGGAAGCAAAAGCGCCGAAATCCATCACATCTGCACATGACGCATTTACACGTACATAGCACCCATTCCCTTATGGAAGGCACGGCGGGGGTGCGCCAATTGGTGGCGCGGGCGGTCGAGCACGGCCTGCGCGCCTTGGCGCTGACGGATACGGCCGGGCTCTATGGGGCCATTCCGTTCTACCGGGCGGCGGCGGAGGCGGGGGTAAAACCGTTGCTTGGGGCGGCCTTGGGCGAGTCCGTGTTGATCGCGCGGGACCGCGGCGGCTATGCCCAGCTTTGCCGGATCGTCACGGCGTACCACCTGACCCCGGACTTCGATCTCGCGGACCAGATCTTCGACGACAGCGTGTTCGTGCTCACGGCGGACCCCGTGTTGGCGAAGGAGCTGACCAAGCGCGGGGTGCGCCCCTTGATCGCCGTGACGCACTACGGCGATGCACGGTCGCGTTACCGTGCGGCGCGGGTCCGCGAGTTTGCCCACGAGAACGCGCTGCGCCCGGTTGCGGTGGCCCCGGTCTACTTTCTCGACCGCGACCATTTCGCGGTCCACCGGGTGCTCGCGGCCATCCGGCTGAACGCCACCGTCGATACGTTGCGCCCAGGCGACACGGCTCCGCCGGAGGCGTGGTTCCGGTCGCCCGGCGAAATGGAACGGCTTTACGGCGATTGGCCGGAGACGCTCGACAACATCGAATGGGTCGTCGAGCAATGCGACCTCAAACTCGAATTTGGCACGCCCCGGTTTCCCGAGATGGAACTGCCGGACAACGAGACCCCGTTTTCGTATCTGTGGAAGCTCGCCTTCGACGGCTTGAAGGCCCGGTACAAACCCTTGAAGCCCGAGCAGACCCAACGGCTGCACTACGAACTCGACGTGATCCACCGGCTCGGGTTTGCGCCGTATTTTCTTATCGTGGCCGATATCGTCCGGTATGCGCGCGAACGGCACATCCCCATCGTGGGCCGCGGTTCGGCGGCCAACAGCTTGGTCGCGTATGCCCTCGGCATCACCCGGGCCGACCCTTTCAAATACGATTTGTACTTCGAGCGATTCCTGAACCTATCGCGTACCGATTGCCCCGACATCGACCTGGACATTTGCTGGCGGCGTCGCGACGACGTAATCGACTACGTGTACAAGCGCTACGGGGCCGAGCGCGTTGCCATGATCGCCACGTTCAACACATTTCAGGCGCGGTCGGCTGTGCGTGAAATCGCGAAGGCCTTCGGCATGCCCGAAGAGCAGGCCACCGCCGTGACACGGCAACTGCCGCATTATCATGCGGGGGACATCCGGGCGGTCGTGAAGAAGCTCCCCGAAAGCCGCGGCCTGCGCATCGACGAGGAACCGCTCAAGTCCATTATCGCGATGAGCGAATTCATCGACGGATTTCCCCGCCACCTTTCGATCCATTCCGGCGGCCTTGTCATCGCGCCGCACGCGATCACCGATTTCGCGCCGCTGCAACGCGCGGCCAAAGGTATTCTCATCACGCAATACGACATGGGGCCCATCGAAGAGTTGGGTCTCGTGAAAATGGACCTGCTCGGCCACCGATCGCTCACCGTCATCGACGAGACCATCCAGAATGTTTGGGACAACCGGGGCGTTCGCGTGGACGTCGAGCGCCTGCCCGATCCCGACCCGCTCACGGCCAATCTCATTCGCGCGGGCCGCACCATCGGGTGCTTCCAAATCGAGTCGCCGGCCATGCGCGCTTTGTTGCGCCACACGCTTGCCGCCAACACCGACATGCTGATCAAGACGCTTTCCCTGGTGCGCCCAGGGCCTTCCGGAAGCGGCATGAAGAAGCGGTTCATCGACCGCCATCTCGGCAAAGAG
>JBHEKO010000729.1:0-10467 GCA_041859475.1 Candidatus Hydrogenedentales bacterium | reverse complement strand
GAAAATGGCGAACTCTGGATGCTGCAGACGCGCACCGGCAAGCGCACGGGCACGGCAGCCGTCCGGATGGCCGTCGAGATGTGCGAAAGCAAGTTGATCGACAAGCTCACGGCGCTCCGCCGTGTGAAGCCGGAACAGCTTGATGAACTGCTTCACCCGATGCTTGACCCCGCGGCCGAAAAGCGCGCCAACACGCTCGCCAAGGGTCTTCCCGCGGGTCCCGGCGGCGGCGTCGGCCAAGTCACGTTTACGGCGGACGATGCCGAAGCATGGTCGAAGCAGGGCAAGAAGGTCATTCTTGTCCGTAACGAGACCTCGCCCGAAGACGTCCATGGTATGCACGTGGCCCAAGCCATTCTGACGGCGAAGGGCGGCATGACCAGCCACGCGGCGCTCGTTGCCCGCGGTTGGGGCAAGTGCTGCATCGTCGGTTGCAGCGCCCTTCACATCGACGCCCGCAGCAAGACCATCACGGTCGGCGGAAAGGTCATCAAGGAAGGCGACTGGATTTCCTTGAACGGTTCGTCCGGCAAGGTCTTCGAAGGCTCCGTCGGCGTGTTGCCAGCCCAGCCCGATCTGAATCCCCACTACAAGAAGCTCATGAAGTGGGTCGATGAGACGCGCCAGATCAACGTCCGCACCAACGCCGAACGTCCCGAAGACGCGGCGCAAGCCGTTGCGTTCGGAGCCGAAGGCGTCGGCCTTGCGCGCACCGAGCACATGTTCTTCGAGCCCGAGCGCATCATCCACATGCGTGAGATGATCCTCGCCGAGAACGAGGACGTGCGCCGTGCTGCCGTCATGAAGCTCCTCCCCTACCAGAAGAAGGACTTCATCGGCATCTTCAAGGCGATGGCCGGCAAGCCGGTAACGGTTCGCCTGCTCGATCCGCCTCTGCACGAGTTCGTCACCTTGACCGACGCGCAGATCGAAGAACTCTCCGGCCAGATCAAGGTGCCCGCCGCGAAGATTCGCTCGCGCATCGCGCAGCTTCACGAGTTGAACCCGATGCTCGG
This sequence comes from Candidatus Hydrogenedentales bacterium, assembly GCA_041859475.1. Taxonomy (GTDB): domain Bacteria; phylum Hydrogenedentota; class Hydrogenedentia; order Hydrogenedentales; family SLHB01; genus JAIBAQ01. The sequence goes on along the minus strand of JBHEKO010000729.1, from coordinate 9,451 downwards.
TCACCGCGGTTGCCGTCTTGGCGTCGCCTATCCTGAAATAACCGAGATGCAGGCGCGTGCCATCCTCGAAGCGACGGCCGAATTGACCAAGGCGAAGGTCAAGGTCATGCCGGAAATCATGATCCCGTTGGTAGGCCACGAGAACGAATACATCAACCAGGCCACCATCGTTCGTCGCGTCGCCGAGGAAGTCCAGAAGCAGTACAAAATGAAGCTCAGCTTCATGGTCGGAACAATGATCGAAGTCCCGCGCGCGTGTCTCGTTGCCGACAAGATCGCCGCGCACGCCGAGTTCTTCAGCTTCGGAACCAACGACCTCACGCAGATGGGCTTCGGCTTCTCGCGCGATGACATCGGCGGATTCCTGCCGTACTACATCGAGAAGAAGATTCTCCCGTACGACCCGTTCCAGGTGCTCGACCAGGAAGGCATCGGCCAGCTTATCGAGATGGCCGTCGCGAAGGGCCGCTCGGTACGTCCCGACCTCAAGGTCGGTATCTGCGGCGAGCACGGCGGCGAGCCCAGCTCGGTGAAGTTCTGCCATCGCACCGCGTTCAACTACGTGAGCTGCAGCCCGTTCCGCGTACCCATCGCGCGGCTGGCCGCTGCCCAAGCCGCCATCGAGACGCCTCGCAAGGAGAAGGCCGTCGCGAAGAAGGCTGCCGCCAAAGGCAAAGCAAAGGCCAAAGCCAAAGGCCGCAAGTAGTCTAGTTCCCTGACGTATCAGCCGTCCCCAAGCCACGCGCTTGGGGACGGCTTTTTTGTCAATACTTGAAGACCGACTGAACTTCCGCGCGATCTGTCTACGTCTTCCTTGTATGGCAGCGCCATCACTTGCCTTGTTTTACGATTATCTCCTGCGCCTTCACCGCCACGTTCGCGCCGAATAGCCCGTTGCCAAAAGCCGTGGGATGGACGCCGTCATATGTGAGTTGGGTGGCCCCTTCTCTGGCCGTAATCGTTGCATTCAGCGAAGGTACATCAATCACGTGGGCCTTCGTATCGTTACTTGCAGCGACCGCCGCACCAACCTCATCGCGGTGAACGCCCGACGGCGGCACAACGCAGAAGATGCGCGTGTTCGGACACGCCTTACGCACCGCGGCAAGCCACTCCGTATAGGCCGCAGTAATGTCTATGCCACCAAAATCGTTCGTGCCCATGCAACAGAAGACATAGTCCGGCTCGGGGAGCAGCCGGCCATCTTTCAGCCTGGACGTTTCCGCATCGTAGTGGTCCCAGGTCTTGATCAGGCCCGGCATTTCCAGCACCTTCACCATGCCCTGGCCACCCGACCCGAACTGCCCATATTCGCAATCCAACGCCGCGCACACAATCGGAAACCACGAGCAGCGCGCGCTGTTGGGCCCGAGTATTTGCCACGACGTGAACTTGGCGTCCACTCCGACGCCTTCCGTGATGGAATCCCCAAAACCGATAGCCAGCTTCGAACGCTTGGGATACGCAGCAAGTGCGCCCCCTTCGTCCAGCGACAGGCCTGCGATACGCAAATGCGCTTTGGAGGCCGTCCATCGCGCCTGACCCAGATCGGCGGCACGGAAATACACTTCGAGTTTATGCGACGCCGCGGCATCGAGCCCCTCGCAAACAGGGAGCGTGTACACCGCATCCGTCCGCTTCAACGGCACGATTACGAAGGGGCCATCATCAACGGAGTATTCGACTACGGGCATTGACGGCTCTGGGCAACCCGCGTTGGCGGTACCATCGATTGTCAGTCCGATGCTTGCCGTGCCCTTCGCGATAGTCTTGAAATAGGCTCCCGGTATCGTGGCTTCTGCGCGCGCATCGACGCCCCCGCCTGTCACCTTCCACGCATACGGCGACAACCCAAAGCTCGCGTCGTCGCACGGTATGGCGCTTGATGAGCCATGGGATGCGCCAACGCAGAGTAGATTCACAGTCACGAAGAGAAACGCTCCACCCGAGACTATCCGAAGCATCGTGCTCCCCCTTTGCATTTGAATGGCCCGCTTCCGCCTGGCCTCGTTGAGTTAGTATAAACAACGTGCTCTCAAAGAGCGCTAAGCGATGGAGAGATCCGCACTGAACGTAATTGGTGGTGTTGCGGCACCAGCGCACGCGCCGAGGTACAAGTCCCAGACAATCCTGCCAAGCTTGAATTGGACAGACTAACTGCCGTGTTTCCTGGTATCGCCGAACGGGGCTGCGGCGTTATTCTTCTTGCAGTTCGCAAATCGGAGACAGGACATGACGGATCGCAGCAAGAAGGTACTGGCGGAGGCTCTTCAACTCCCCCCTATCGAACGAGCAACGTTGGTCGAAGAAATACTAACCAGCTTTGATTTTCCGGAACGCCAAGAGATCGATGAATCGTGGGCAAAGGAAGTGGAAGAGCGAATCGAAGCCTACGACAATGGACAACTATCCGCAGTGCCTGCCGACGCAGTCTTTTGCCGGCTTAATCGCGAAACTGGGCAATGATCGTCAGGTTGCTCCGCGCCATGACAGAGCCTTCCGATTCCAAGCAAAATCAACTTGCATCCCACCCCCACTATCCCCCATCGTAACAGTCTCAAATTAAGGGGGACCTTCCATGATGCTCGCAGGACTCTTCATCGTTCTCGCAACGACGGCCCAAGCGGACGCCCAACCCAAGTGGCCGGCGGACGCGTACTTCGGCCTTCACTACGATTTACACCCCGGAGAGAAGGACACCGAACTGGGCCGAGAGACCACCTACGAACATATTCGCGCCATGCTCGACAAGGTGAAGCCGGACTATGTTCAGTACGACTGCAAAGGCCATCCCGGCTGGACCGGCTATCCCTCGAAAGTGGGCTCGCCGTCGCCGGGTATCGTCAACGACGCCCTCGCCGTTTGGCGCAAGGTTACCAAAGACATGGGCATTCCCCTTTCAATTCATTACTCCGGCGTGTGGGACACGCGCGCCCTCCAGTTGCATCCCGAGTGGGCGAACATCAACGCCGAAGGTAAGCCCAACGCCAACAACACGGACCCACTCAGCGACTACACCGAGCAGTTCATGATTCCGCAGCTTCTCGAAGTCGTCGACAACTACGACATCGACGGCGTATGGATCGACGGCGAGAATTGGGCAAGCCACCCATCGTGGAGCGAACGTTGCATCGCCGAATTCACGAAGCGCACGGGCATCGCCGAAATCCCTCGCAAACACGACGATCCGCATTGGGCGGAGTGGCTCGCATTTCAGCGCACGCTGTTCACCGAACATGTTCAGAAGTATGCCGAGGCCCTGCACAAACGGAAGCCATCCATCGCAGTGTGCAGCAACTGGATGTACAGCGTCCGGCAGCCTGAACCTATCGCGGCGCCCATCGATTACCTGAGCGGCGACTTCGACCCCAGCTTTGGTGCGGAACGCTCCTGTGCTGAATCGCGGTTCCTTGCCGCGCGCGGCCTCCCGTGGAACCTCATGGCGTGGGCCTTCTTGAAGACGGGCGACGGACAATGGACCTTCAAGCCTGCGCCGCATCTCTGCCAGGAACTTGCTGTGACCTTGGCCCAAGGCGGCTCCGTATTCATCTACGATCAGCCGCAGCGCTCCGGGCGCCTCACCGAATGGCACCAGGATGTTTACGCCGAGGTGGCGGAGTTCTGTCGCGCGCGCAAAGAATACTGCTTCAAAACGCAGACCATCCCGCAGGTCGCCATCTTGCACAGCGAATCCTTCTACTATCGCAACAACGACCCGCTCTTCAATTTCCGCGAGGCGAACCACCCGATGGAAGGCGCGCTTCACGCCCTGCTCGAAAACGGCTATTCCGCCGACATCCTCAACGAAGAAATGTTGCTCGAACGCATCGCCCAGAATCCGATGGTTGTCGTGCCCGAGCAGGAAGGTCTGCCGCAAAATGTCATCGACGCATTGCGCGGCTACGTCACGAACGGCGGACAACTCCTGCTTAGCGGGCCAACCACCGTCAGGGAATTCGGCGACATCACCGGCGCAACCGCAACCGAAGGCGCGCTTGTCGGCAATTCGTTTGTCCCCGCGGGCAATGGCTGCGTCGCGGTCAATGGCCCGTGGCAAAGCGTGGCCCTGACCACAGCGACGGAACTCGCTCCGCTCCTGAATCAGCAGGAACCCGAGCTCAACCACGTCGGCGTGCCCGCCGCCGTGGTCAACATCGTCGGCAAGGGCCGCGTCGTCACCATCACCGGACCGGCCTTCCGCGCGTATCACCACACCCACTATCCGCTGTTGCGCCGCTTCTTGGGCGACGCAGTAGACGCACTCGACACCGCGAAACTGATGCACGTGGACGGCCCGTGGTGGATCGAGACATCCGCCCGCCAGAAGGACGGCAAACTTCTCGTCCAGTTCGTCAATCGCGCCACGGCCGGCTACACCGCCCCCAACCGCCACGTCGTCGAAGACGTCCCGAACACGGGGCCGTTCAGCATCACGATTCCCCTTCCCCAACGTCCCAAACGCGTGTTCATGGCCCCCGACAAGGCAGGACTCGAGTGGACGTGGAACGATGGCACACTGACGGCGGAAGTGGCAGGCGTAGGCATTCACAATGTATTGGTGATTGAGAGAACGTAGCGGGAGCAGATCGGTCCATTTCGGAACAAATCGGAATTTATCCTTGTAATTTATCCATCATACGGATAAAATACGAGGATGATACCCCGCCGTATTCGAGAAGAAGTCGAGCAAGCCCTGCAAAGACAGGCCGCCGTCGCTCTACTTGGCCCTCGTCAAGTCGGAAAGACCACACTCGCATTGTCGTTGGCGGAAGCGACGCAAGCTCTGTATCTGGACTTGGAGGACAGGGCAGATCGCGAGAAACTTGCAGACCCCGGCTTATTCCTTGGGCAATACGACGACAGGCTTGTCATACTCGACGAAATTCACCGTGCACCTGACCTCTTTCAGACGTTGCGCAGCCTCATTGACAAAGGGCGCCGTACCGGCAAGAGAACGGGCCGTTTCTTGCTACTTGGGTCGGCAGCCATTGAGATGCTGCGCCAGTCGGGTGAGAGCTTGGCGGGCAGAATCGCCTACGTTCACATGTCCCCGTTCGACGTTTTGGAAGTGGCCACGGACCGCTCCAAGACGATTCGCCTATGGGTTCGGGGCGGGTATCCGGACATCTATCTCGCGGGAGACGACGCCGAGAGCTTCGCACTGCGAGGCGATTTCATACGGACTTACTTGGAGCGGGATGTGCATATGTTTGGACCGCGCCTGCCGGCCGAAACGCTGAGCCGAATGTGGACCATGATGGCCCACAACCAAGGGACCCTTTTGAATGCGTCGCGCCTCGCGGTGAGCCTTTCGGTGAGCGCTCAATCTACAACGCGCTATCTCGATCTGCTCGTGGACCTTCTACTGTTGCGTCGCCTTCAGCCGTTCCACGCCAACGTGGGCAAGCGTCTGGTCAAGTCTCCCAAGGTCTACGTTCGCGACAGCGGGCTATTGCACGCATTGCTCAACATCCAGAGCTACGACGCCCTTTCCGGCCATCCGATAGTCGGCGCGAGTTGGGAAGGTTTTGTCCTTGAGAACCTCTTGACGGTCGCGCCCCCCCTTACGCATGCTAGCTTCTATCGCACGACGGCAGGCGCGGAAATTGACTTGTTACTTGAGCTGCCGGGTAATGAACGGTGGGCTATCGAGGTCAAGCTCGGATTAGTCCCAAAATGTACAAAAGGATTCCATCTGGCAAGGGCCGATATACAGCCGGATCGAAGCTTCGTCGTCCACTCGGGCGAGGATCGCTATCCGATCACGGAGGGTATTGAGGCTATCGGATTGAGAGAACTGGCAAGCGAGCTCGCCAAGAAGCGATGAGTTGCCCGCTGTCTGCGATGTCATTGTTGGAATCGACTCAAGGGAACGTCGCATTGAAAGCGACAGCCCCTTAGAATAGCGAGGGAAGAAGTCCGTGGCGTACCGCTTTCGGGGGGGAGAATCTATGATATCGAGAGTCTTCACTCTTCTTCACATTGGTTTCACTGTCGCTGCATTTTCCACGGGCATGCTGATGCTGGGCTTCGCGGCGGGATGCCAGACTCTCCCAAAGGGATCATCACAGCTCGCCCCGGACCTGGAAATAACCGATCTCTTCACAAAGGAACGCATCCCGAAGATCGTCGTGGCGCCGGATGGAACGGTCCTCGCGTTTGCGAAGTCCGGCAAGTTGCTGCGCCGCAGCGAAGACGGCGGCAAGACGTGGAGCGAAATGCAGGAAGTCGGCAATGACGCGAACGGCAGCAGCATCGTCGACCGTACGACCGGCGATGTGCTGATGGTCTGCGCCAACAAAGGTTACCTCTGGCGCAGCAAGGACAACGGCAAGACCTGGGCGCGGGAAACAATTACGATCATGCCCAACCCTTACGGACATGGCACGCCCGATGGCATCCCCGTGGAAACGAGCTGTTCCGAGTCGGGTGTTACGCTGCAATACGGCGAGCATGCGGGACGCCTGCTGATGCCCGGACGCATCATGCCACCCAAGGGCAACAACGATCAGGAATGGTGGCCCTATCACTACAACACGTCCCTGTACAGCGACAATGGCGGAAAGACGTGGCAGACCAGCGGCCCCGTGCAAACAGGCACGGGCGAGGGCACGCTCGCGGAGATGTCGAATGGCGACATCTACTACAACTCGCGTTCCCACATGTCGATCGACGACCGTCGCCGAATTGCCTGGAGCTATGACGGTGGAGCCATGTATGTGGACTGGCGCGTCTGCGACGACTTGCGTGAAGTAGGCGAACCTTTCTACTTCAAGTACGGCACCGAACCCAGCTATGGCTGCAACGCGGGACTTGTGCGCCTGCCTCGGGAAACGACCGGCGGCAAGGATGTGCTTGTGTTCAGCACGCCGGATAATCCCGGTGGCTCGCGCATCCAAATGACGGCGTGGGCGAGCTTCGACCGCGGCAAGACCTGGCCCGTTAAGCGCCTCATCTACGAGGGTCCCAGCGCCTACTCATCGCTCACCGCAGACAGAGACGGCAACATCTACCTCCTGTTTGAAAAGGGCGTCACCAAACTCTATGAAACGATGGCCTTCGTGAAATTCGACCTCGCATGGCTGACGAAAGGACATGATTTAAAAACCCTGCTGGCCACCCCCGTTACCATCAATCGCCCGCTGGGTACGAGAGCAAAGTGACTGCCTCTTGTGAAGAATAGAACGATCGACCAAGCGCAAATTGCGACGGAGAACGCCCAATGCAACGAACAGGCCTGCTGATCTTCGCCGCGCTGCTTGCAGCCGCGGCAGCCTCGCCGAATGCCATCGCAAAAGAGATTCACGTATCCGTCTCCGGAAACGATGGAAATGATGGCTCGCGCACATCCCCCTACAAGACCATCTCGGCGGCAGCAGCCTTGGCCCGCCCCGGCGACATCATCACCGTGCATGCCGGCGTCTACCGCGAGCGCATCACCCCTCCGCGCGGGGGCGCGTCGAACGCGAAGCGCATCGTCTATCAAGCCGCGCCGGGCGAGAAGGTAGAGATTAAGGGATCTGAGCCTGTCGGAAACTGGGAGAAGGTCGAGAGCGACGCGTGGAAAGCGGTCATTCCCAATGCGTTCTTCGGAGACTTCAATCCCTACAGCGATCTCATTCACGGCGACTGGTTTAATCCAAAGGGCCGTGAGCACCACACCGGCGCCGTGTATCTCAACGGTAAATGGCTGACGGAGGCCGCGACACTGCTGGAAGTGCTTCAGCCCGCGGGTTCCACCCCGCTCTGGTTCGGCAAGGTGGACCAAGGGTCCACGACAATCTGGGCGCAGTTTAAGGGGGTCAACCCCAACGAGCAGATGGTGGAGATCAACGTTCGGCAGACCGTGTTCTACCCGGAAAAGACCGGCATGAACTACATCACAGTTCGCGGCTTCACGCTATGCCATGCGGCCACCCCCTGGGCTCCGCCCACGGCGGAGCAGATTGGCCTCATCGGCACCAATTGGAGCAAGGGCTGGATTATCGAGAACAACACCGTGAGCCACTCGGTTTGCTCCGGCATCGCCCTCGGAAAGCACGGCGACGAATTCGACAACACCTCCGCCGATACCGCCGAGGGGTACGTCAAGACCATCGAGCGCGCCATCCATCAGGGGTGGAGCAAGAAGAACATCGGCCACCACCTTGTCCGCAACAACACCATCTCCCACTGCGAACAGACGGGCATCGTCGGCAGCTTGGGCGCGGTGTTCAGCAGCGTCACGGGCAATACCATCCACGACATCCACGTCCGGCAACTGTTTACGGGTGCGGAGATGGCGGGCATCAAGCTTCACGCCGCCATCGACGTCGAGATTCGCGGAAACCACATTTTCAGGACATGCCGGGGAATTTGGCTGGACTGGATGAACCAAGGTTCGCGTGTCACCGGAAACCTCTTCCACGACAATCTCGACCAAGACTTGTTCGTGGAAGTGGATCACGGTCCCTTCATGGTGGATAACAATATCTTCTTATCGCCGACGACACTGCTCTCCCTTTCGCAGGGCGGCGCGTATGTCCATAACCTCATCGCGGGCGGGATTCAGATCATCCCCTATGACGCACGCATGACCCCGTTCCACAGGCCGCATTCCACGGAACTCGCGGGCATGCATGACAACCCGTGCGGCGACGACCGGTACTACAACAATCTGTTTATCGAACGCGGCGACTTGACTCCCTACGATGCGGCGAAGCTTCCCGTCCGGATGGCAGGCAATGTGTTCTTGAAAGGCGCGAAGCCCTCCAAACACGAAGCCCGTCCGCTTATCAAGCCCGAATTCGATCCGGGTCTCAAGCTTGTCGAGAAAGCCGACGGCGTCTATCTTGAACTCACGCTCGACAAAGCGTGGAGCGAAGAAGAAACACGCGATCTGGTGACCACCCGGCTGCTCGGAAAAGCGGCCATCTCAAAGGCTTCCTATGAGCTGCCGAATGGAAGACCGCTGCGGTTCAACACCGACTATTTCGGCAAGAAGCGCAAGAAGTCCGCACCCACTCCCGGGCCGTTTGAGAACCCCGGTCAAGGGGTACTCAGCTTGAAGGTCTGGTAGCCCACGCGCGAAAGAGGGCAAGAGGACTTGGAGATGTAGACAGACTCGTTGTCTGTCACATCGCGGTAGTCTATCATCGTCCGCATGAGCGGGGAGCGAATCTTGGCGAAGGGTAAGGTATGAGGCTAAGCGCCGTCATTTGTACATGTCTCGTAGCGTCGACGGCCGCCGCCCGTGTACTCGACTCAACGCCTACGTATAATTCCCCTCTGTTTTCGTTCGCCCAGCAGATAACGCAGGCATCCCTCGGCGAGAAAGACGAAACCCAACAGAATCGTGTGGCCATCATTAACGACGGCTACGACGCGCTACTGCTCCGCGTTCACCTAATCCGAAATGCACAACGTTCGATCGACATTCAAACGTTTATCCTCGAGAACGACGAGTGCGGCC
>JBHEKO010000074.1:0-2575 GCA_041859475.1 Candidatus Hydrogenedentales bacterium | reverse complement strand
CCGAATTCGAGCGGGTTGAAATACCACACGCGGTCGGGGCGTGTTTGCCGCCGGAGATGCACGACGAGGCTAGGGTCGACGGACCAGGTACAGCCGCCGGCGACATAGGCCAGTGCTGCGATGGCTTCGAGGATGCCGCCGCTCGCGTCGAAACTCCCCAGCGTCTCCGCTATGGGGTCGATGGAATCGGTGTGCTGTCCTTCGTAGGAGAAGAAGTCTTTCAACTCCATCTCCGGCACATGGTAGCGTCCGTCTTCGTAGAGATAGACGCAGGCAACCCCCAGCTCGACGAGGGCGGCGTTGAAGCAGCGTTCACCTCCGTAGACGAGGCCAACGTAACGCCCATAGGCATCGACGCGGTCGTCGTATGCGCCAAGGCGATTCTTGTGCGGGTTGAGCTCAATCAGATCGATACCGTACGAATCGATGAAGGCCTGCAGCGCGGACTTGGCTTGATCGGCACGACGCTTGTACTTGCTGGCGTTGTACTTCGGGGTGTTCCATCCCGCCACTTCGGGGTGGCGCTTGATTGCGTGCGCATTCTTCGAGGTCTCTTCGGCGTCGACCATCATGAGCCGCACATCGGGCCAGGGCGCGCCGTCGACTCTGAGGCCCGCGATGGTGTCGCCGTCTCTTGCATAGGCGCTGGACGCATCGATGCGCGGCGCGGCGACCCATTGCCCCGTTGCGATACCGCCGGTCTGCAATTCGTTCGCGGGAGTCTTGCGCGCGAGTAGTTTGTGCCATTCGCGCTCCGCGCCTTCGGGGAATGCCGTGTGGCCAATGGTGTAATGCAGGTTTCCCGGGACTGCGTTGATAAGGTCTTTGACCATTGCCGCGGTGTTGGCGTTGGAATAGGCGCGAGACACGCGCGGGTTGAGGAGGTCTCGCGGCTGTTCTGCGACGAACTCGATGGCCTCCTGAAACCGCACATAGCGGTCGAGGATGAGCTTGCTTGTGTCGCTCCAGTGCGGCGTGACGCCAATGACGGGGGCCTCGCAGAAGAGCGCGCCGTCGATGAACACGCGAATGCGGTAGCCATGACTGAGTTCGCGAACGTCCGCGGGGAGCATGCCGGAGATGCGGTCGGGATGGTCCGGGCTGGTGCGCACGGCCTCAATAAGCGGGGCTTCCGTGAACGAAGCGACGCGGCGTCCGTAGGTGTCGTGAATATCGATGCGGTAGTTCACGTGTGGCTTCCTTTGGTTGAAGGGGGGGTTGGGTCTAGTCGACGTGAATTCGGGGACAGTCCCGTCTCGCCCCAGAGTTGGTTGCGGTAGTCGTGGTAAATTCAGGGACAGTCCCGTCTCGCCCCGCTTGAGGCCGGGGCTCACTTGGGACAGTCCCCGAATTCTGGGCCGGGGCTCACTTGGGACAGTCCCCGAATTCTGGGCCGGGGCTCGCTTGGGTCAGTCCCCGAATTCTCACCACCATCGCGAATGGAACTCGACGGTTGCCGATGCGTTGTGTGTGCTGGACACATCGTCCGTGTAGGTGAGCGTGGTTCCTTCGGGTTCGAGGCGAGGAAACTCACCCGCCGTGTAGGGCGATACGTCTTCGCCGTCGAGCGTAACGCGGCCATTGATGGCGTCAAATGCGAGCGTGGCGCCGTCGCGAACAATGCCCGCGTATTCGATTGTGCGAAGGCCGTCGAAAACGGCCGGATTGATGAGGTCTCCGATGGCAGTCACGCTGACCAAGGGCAGCGCGAAGACGTTTCCCGCGGGCGCGAGGTACAGCACTTCGCCGGTGTCCGCGATGGGCCAGGGATACACGCTGCGCTCGACGGCCTCCTCAAACGGCGATTTCGCTTTGAGCTTCAGCGTGAATGAGCCGACACGGGCGCTCGATTCAATTTGGCGCGTGAAGCTTTCGCGGCGCACCCAGAGGCGGCGCCCGGGACGAACGGATAGGGCAGCGGAGTAGTCTTCGGCGCTGGCCGCGTCGAGCAGGGCGTCGAGACGCGCTTCAACGGCGTCGACGGTCGATTCGCCGACGATAAGGCCGGAGATTTCGATGATGCGCTCGCGGTGTCCGCCGACTTCGTCGTGGCGTTCCTGGACGGCGGTATGCGCGGGATCGAAGGTGTAGGGTCCCAAGGTGACGAGCATGGTTAGTCCTCCCCCAGCACGGGAATGGTGACGGTGGTTTCGAGGGGCGACCGGAAGGAGCGGCTGTGCAGGTAGGGTTCGAGGAGATACCACGCTTGCTTTTCCGCGAGGGCCGCGGCGGCGGTGAGCGCGCGGAATCGGTCGCCGTCTTCGATGTGGTTTGCGCCGAGCGTGATGCGCTTCCGAGCGAAGGCGTCTTGCGACGCGAGAGATTCGAAGAGGCGGGCTCCGGCGAGCAAAGTTTCGCCGATGACAAGGGCGTTCTCCGGGGATTGCGTATCGACGTCATCGGCCAGCACGCGGAGGATCTCTTCGTGGGCCATGTCGATAGATGCGGCAATTATGTCGGAGGAGACAATGATGGAATCGGAGATTTGGAACTTGAGGCGAACGGCCGCTTCGGTGGTGAACGCGGGCATGGTGTGAATCTCCTGTGAGTTGGGAAGGGAGGCGGGGGCGTCTGA
>JBHEKO010000679.1:0-4832 GCA_041859475.1 Candidatus Hydrogenedentales bacterium | reverse complement strand
CTTCTTCGTGGCAACGGTATTGGTGACGATCCTCCAGTTCCGGGTGGCGCAACGCTGGGTCCATTACGAGAATTGAATATGCGGTCGTTGGCCATATATGCGGCGCTGGTGGCTGTCACGGGACTTCTCATGTTTCCGTTTCTGTGGATGGTGCTGACCTCGCTCAAGCCTTTGGCCGAGGTGACGGCATATCCACCGACGTGGATGCCGTCGGAATTCCGTTGGGAGAACTACCGGGAGGCGTGGAACGCGGCGCCGTTTGGGCGCTTCTACGTGAACAGCGTGGTAACAGGTATTGCGGCTACGCTACTCCAGGTGTTCATCGCGCTATTCATGGCCTATGCGTTCGCATGGATACGGTTTCCAGGCAAGAGCGTGCTGCTGATTCTGGTGATCGCGACAATGATGGTGCCGGATGAGGTGAAGCTGGTGCCGAACTTCCTGGTGTTGCGGCGGTTGGACTGGATCGACACATATTGGGCGCTGATCATCCCCCCCGCCGCCCACGCCTTTCCCGTGTTTGTGTTGTACCAGCAGTTTCGCGTGCTGCCGTCTGCGTTGATCGATGCCGCCAGGATCGACGGGGCCGGGCATGTACGGATCTCACTGGGCATCGTAGCTCCGTTGTCGAAACCGGCGCTGGTGGCCGTCACGGTTGTGGCGCTCTTGGGCCGTTGGAACGACTACCTCTGGCCGCTGGTTGTGACGAATCGCACGGTTATGCGAACATTACCGATAGGCCTCGCCTATCTGAAAGAAGCAGAAGCAGGACGGGGGGTCCGGTGGAATCTGCTGATGGCAGGATCGGTTTTCGTTGTGATTCCCATCGTAATTCTTTACATTATCTTGCAACGTCAATTCGTCGAGGGGGTCACTAGAGGGGCCGTCAAGGCGTGATGGCACTGCCTCTATAAGGGGAACGTGTATCTTGCATGCTTGGACATTTCTAAAGGAATTCATCGCAGCGCCGCAAAACGTCGGGGCGATTGCCCCGAGCAGCAAACAACTTGGGGCACTGGTTATTTCTACGGCGAAAGTGCCGGATGCATCCGTGGTCGTCGAGTTTGGGCCCGGTACCGGGGCCATCACGGAAGTGCTGGTCGAAGAAGTAAAGCCGGCCGCAACGCTTTTCGCGCTGGAGATTAACAAGGATTTCATCGTGTTGCTGAAGAATCGCTTTCCGGATTTGAATGTGATTCACGATTCGGCGACCGAGACGCGCTCGTATCTCGACAAAATGGGGTTGCCGCATTGCGATGCGATTGTCTCCGGGCTGCCGTGGACGATGTTCAGCGAGAAGCTCCAAGATGATCTGCTGGAAGCCGTGCTCGACTCGCTCCGCCCCGGCGGAATCTTCGCAACGTACATGTATCTGCAAAGTCTGGTGATGCCGTCGGGCATTCGATTCCGGCGGAAGCTCCGCGACCGGTTCACCCATTGCGGTATCACCGAGACCGTCTGGCGCAACATCCCCCCCGCACGCGTGGTGTGGGGAGAGAAATAGGCCGAAACATTCCAATCAGACGTTCACGCAACAGTTGTCACCAAAGGAAATGTAATTATGTTTGCCAAATCCGCGTTAATTGTAAGGGGCGGTTGGGAAGGCCACGAACCCCGGCAGTGCAGTGATGTTTTTGTGCCGTTCCTCAAGGAACAGGGCTACGACGTAGACGTGCAGGACTCGGTGGAGGTCTATGCGGACAAAGAACTCATGGCGTCGCTGAATCTGGTGGTGCAATGCTGGACCATGGGGACGATGACTGGCGAACAAGAGCGCGGATTGCTGGACGCCATCAAGAGCGGCGTGGGCATCGCAGGGTGGCACGGCGGGCTATGCGACTCGTTTCGCGCGAATTGCGAATACCAGTGGATGACGGGCGGCCAATTCGTGGCGCATCCCGGCGGCGTGATCGATTACACAGTCAACATCGTGAAGCCCGACGACCCTATCATGGCGGGGCTGAAGGACTTTGCGATGCATTCGGAACAATATTATATGCACGTTGATCCGTCCAATGACGTGCTTGCGACAACCCGCATTGTGGGTCCCAATGCCCCGTGGGTGGCGGGATGCGTGATGCCGGTGGTGTGGAAGCGGACGTTTGGGGAGGGTCGCGTTTTCTACTCGGCGCTGGGTCATGTCGCGAAGGATTTCGAGGGACCCGAGTGCCTCGAAATCATGAAACGTGGAATGCTCTGGGCAAGCAAGTAAAGGGAGCCTCCTCTGATGAAGACGGTGAAATGCGGACTCGTTGGCTGCGGAAACATCAGCGAGATCTACTTCAAGAACAGCAAGGTATTCGAGAGCGTCGAGATTGTGGCGTGCGCGGATTTGATGCACGAGCGCGCGGAGGCCAAGGCAACGGCGCACGGCATCGCCAAAGCGTGTTCGGTTGAGGAGATGCTGGCAGATCCGGAGATAGCGATCGTCATCAATCTGACCATCCCGAAAGCGCATGCGGCGGTCGCATTTGCAGCAGTCGATGCGGGCAAATCGGTTTACAACGAGAAGCCTTTGACGATTTCGAGAGAAGACGGGCAGAAGCTATTAGAAAAGGCCAAGGCGAAGGGTGTGCTCGTGGGGTGCGCTCCGGACACGTTCATGGGGGCGGGCATTCAGACCTGCCGGAAGATGATCGACGACGGCTGGATCGGCGAACCGGTCGCGGCGACGGCGTTCATGATGTGCCACGGCCACGAAGACTGGCATCCGGACCCCGATTTCTACTATCAGCCGGGCGGCGGGCCGATGTTCGATATGGGCCCCTACTACCTGACCGCGCTGGTGAATCTCATCGGGCCGATACGCCGGATTGCCGGGTCGGCGCGCGCGACGTTTCCGGAGCGGCTCATCACCAGCGAAGCCAAGAACGGTACGGTGATCACGGTCAACACGCCGACGCACATCGCGGGGACCATCGATTTCCAGAACGGCGCAATCGGGACCATCGTGACAACGTTCGATGTGTGGGGGCATCATCTGCCGTGTATCGAGATTCACGGGACAGAAGGTTCGATGTCCGTGCCCGATCCCAACGGGTTCGGCGGGGTCATCCAAGTGAAGCGCGGCAAAAAGGGCGAGTGGAAAGAAATCCCCCACTGCTTTGGCTACAACGAAAACAGCCGCTGCATCGGGGTCGCCGATATGGCGTACGCGCTGCAATCGGGCAGGGCGCACCGCGCCAACGGGGCGCTGGCCTATCACGTGCTCGACGCCATGCATGCGTTTCTGGATTCGTCCGCGTCGGGACAGTATGTCGAGTTGAAGAGCCAGTGCGAGCGGCCTGCGGCGTTGCCGCTGGGGCTCGTGCATGGAAGGCTCGATAGCTAACGAGACCCTGTACTAAAAGCCGTGCGTGGCGAGAAAGCGAGCGCCGCGCACGGCTTTCTGCATTTGCAGGCATCGCGGAATCGTCACCACCAAAGCACCAAGAGAGGAAATGAATGAACTGCGAATTACAAATTACGAATTACGAATTACGAGTTACGAATGGCGGATGGCGGGCACGGAATTGAATTAATTCCAATTCTCAATTCTCAATTCCTAATTCTCAATTCCCTGGTGCTCTTGGTGCCCTTGGTGGTGAAGACGATTGACCCGAGGGGACGTCTTCACGTAGCCTGCAAGCGTTCACGATAACGAGGACGTGGGGGCGGAGATGAATCGATTTGCGTTGGCTGCACTCTTGTTGGCGGGCCTCTGCCTGGTTACGGTTGCGGATACAGGCGGAGTGGTCAGTCCCTTCACGGCATCGTCGATCTCCGGGGACGATTTTGCTCCGGAGTCTGCGTTTGACGGGAATCCGAAGACGCGGTGGGCCAGTAAGCAAGGTGGCCAAGACGAGTGGATTCAGGTGGATTTCGGCAGGCGGGTCCGCATCCCGGGTCTGAGCATCACGTGGGAGGCCGCGTATGCGGTCGATTTCGACGTGCAGGTTTCAAGCGACGGCACGAATTGGAAAAGTATCCATCACCAAGAGGGTGGTGCAGGCGGCACCGAAGAACTGAAAGACCTCAAGGGTAAGGGGCGATGGCTGCGGGTCTCTTGTCATAAGCCGACCCCGTTCCAACTCTATTCGATTTGGGACATATCGTTTCCGGATGCGGAACCGGCCAGGGCTTTGGTAGAAGTCCGTGAACGGCTCGAAACGGCCCGGCAGGAAGCGACTCGGGCGGCAAGGCAACGCCTCCGAGACGCCCTGAAGGAATCGGGCACAAGCTCTATCGTATTCGCGACGCGTCCCATGTACGACGACGGGCATTGGTACGCGAATATCAGCTACTACGCAAAAGACGTGAACGAGAAGACGTATGCCAAAGGCGGCGGGCTCTACACCTACAACGCGACAACGGGTTCGGTGACGGCGTTGATCGAAGACGCGGATGGCACCGTCCGCGATCCGGCCGTTCACTACGATGGGCAGTTGATCCTCTTTTCGTGGCGTAAAGGGGGGACGGACACGTTTCATCTCTACACCATCGCGCCCGACGGGAGCGGTCTGAAACAAATCACGTACGGCGTTTATGACGACATTGAACCCGCGTGGCTTCCAGACGGCGGCATCGTCTTCGTATCGAGCCGTTGCCGGCGGTGGGTGAATTGCTGGCTGACTCAGGTGGCGGTCGTGCATCGGTGCGATGCCGACGGCACGAATATTACGCCGTTGTCGGCGAACCTCGAGCAGGACAATACGCCGTGGCCGATGCCCGACGGGCGCATCCTCTACACGCGATGGGAATACGTGGATCGAAGTCAGGTCGATTATCACCACCTCTGGACGATGAATCCCGATGGCATCGCGCAGCAGGTCTTCTTCGGCAACCTCCACCCC